>JACSSI010000032.1 GCA_014879345.1 Anaerolineae bacterium
TGTTCCTGGTCTAAATCAAAATTGATCATGTGCAAGCTCCTATTGGACGTAGTGCGTAATGCGTAGAGCGTAAGGGCGAATTACTACGCACTACGCTCTACGCTCTATCCTTCAAAATGATTACCTGATAATTGCATCCGTCATACGGGCGACTCGTGCCATTGTCTGCACGTCATGGACGCGCACAATGTCGGCTCCCCGGTCTATACCAATGGCGACTGTAGCCGCCGTGCCTTCTACTCGTTGGTCTGGCGGCAAATCGAGGGTGTAGCCAATAAACGATTTGCGCGACGGACCAATTAAGATGGGAAATCCCATCGTTTTGAACTGATTAAGTTGGTTGAGTAGCTGCAAATTCTGCTCAACCGTTTTGCCAAAGCCAATGCCCGGATCGAGGATGATTTGGTCCTCATTCACCCCAGCTTTCAAGGCGATTTCTACACTTTCCTGTAATTCTGCTTTGGTGTCAGCGATGAGGTCGTTGTACTTGACACCGACGAAACGTCCACCGAGTTTTTCCTCTTGCACGGCATCTTTGGGCTTGCTGCGATTGTGCATGAGGACGATGGGGCAGTCTGCTTGCGCCGCCAGCTTTGCCATGTCGGGATCCATGCGTGCGCCCCACACATCGTTGAGCCAATTGGCTCCCGCTGCTAACGCCGCTTCTGCCACGGAAGCGCGATAGCTGTCGATGGAAATGGTCACGTCTACGGCTTGTCGCACCGCTTCGATGACGGGTATTACGCGAGCTAGTTCTTCTGCCGCGTCTACGGGTGTACTGCCGGGTCGGGTGCTCTCCCCGCCAATGTCGATGATGTCGGCCCCGTCGGCCACAAATTGTTGAGCCTGGGTGACGGCTTGGGTGATGACATCTGCCTGAGTTAGTACGCCGTCACCAGAGAAGCTGTCAGGGGTGACGTTGAGTATGCCCATGATGTAGGTGCGTTCGCCCCATTTGAAGGAGGGTGGCGGTGGTGTCATCAATTGTTATTCCTTGTAAATCTTTTTAACCGCGAAGGGCGCGGAGAGCGCGGAGTTTTGTCTTGTGTTTTTATTCTCCGCGTCCTCCGCGTTCTTCGTGGTTTGTTCTTTTAAGAACTTATGAAGTTGGGTTGATCTGGTAAACGGTAAACGGCCGTTGTATACACATCAGCCAACATTTGCACTACCGACTCATGGGTTTGTGGGTGTTCGTACTCAGGCGCAATATCAGCCAAAGGCGCCAGGACGAAGGCCCGTTCATCGACGAAGGGGTGGGGGATAGCCAGGGTATCGTCTTTCATGATCATGTCGTCGTAGAACAAGATGTCGATGTCGATGAGCCGCGGCCCCCATTTAAAGGTAGGTGTACGACCCACTTCTGCTTCGATATGTTTGCAAAAATCCAGGAGATCGTGTGGAATCAGTGCCGTTGTGCCAGTGACACACATGTTCAAAAATGCAGGCTGCTCGGTGACGCCCCAGGGTTCCGTTTCATAGACGTGGGAAACGGCCGTTATCGTTATTTGCCGTGTTAGAGCCGATAAAGCTTTCTGTAAGTTTACTGGACGATCACCCAGATTTGTGCCTAAACTTAAGTAAATATGACTCATCTGCCCTGTTGTCACTATTCGGTAATCGGTGATCGGTTATCAGTCTACTAATTACTGTTTACTGGTTACTGATCACTGACTTTTAGTTGGTAATACTATCCAATATGACGCACTGCATTATCATGCGGTATTTATAACACGGTGCGTCATGGGTGTCAATGGATTAGCGAATATTCGCTCAGGGCGTTTTTTCTCGATAGCAAAAGAGTTGGAAACTGGTTGGTTTATTGGTATGGTAGTGGCTGGGGAAACGGCCGTTTTTTAATAAATTTGTGTAAGCTGAGAGTCTTGCTTATGAACCAGAATCGCTTAATTATCATCCTTGTCTGGGTAGGCTGCCTGATGAGCCTGGCAGGCTGTGGACAGCAGGCTGAAGATACCCCCGTACAAGCTGAACAGGGCATCATTAATTTGCAAGGCTGGCAACCAGTTGAAGGTGAACTGCTGCCCCTGGCCGGGAAGTGGGCATTTTATTGGAACCAACTGCTCTCGCCAGATGAATTGGCAGAAATATCTTCGCTGAGTAGCTTCGTCCCCGTTCCTGATGATTGGCAAGACGCCACAGTTAAAGGGGGACACCTGCCCCCGGAAGGATACGCTACCTTCCAACTGGACATACAAAATCTAGCCCCAGGGGAAACATACGGCCTCTACCTCGATGCCCAATCAACAGCCTTTACTGTTTGGCTCAATGGCAAACTCATGGCAGAGGTGGGTCAGGTAGGCACCAGCCAGGCCGAAATGACCCCGTACAAAAAACCAGGTCTCATTTTCTTCCAACCCGACGGCGAAACGACAGAATTGGTCGTGCAAATTTCCAACTACTTTCATCAAAAAGCAGGCTTCCGCAATGCCTTCTTGTTAGGCGATGCCCAAACCGTTATGCAATATCAGCTCCATCAGCTTTTGACAGAAACAATGCTGGTTAGCGTCTTGGCTGTTATGGGTTTGTACCATCTCTTTCTGTTTGCATTTCGGCGGCAGAACAAGGCACCGTTATATTTTGCACTGCTTTGCTGGTTATTGGCTGTGCGCATTATGGTCACCAATACCCAACTTATTCTCAACGTGTTCCCCAATCTACCCTGGACACTGCTCATTCGCATTGAGTACACGACCTTTTTCCTCGTTTTGCCCATTTTCACATCTTTTCTCCACAGCCTCTACCCACAAGATGTGCCTATATGGTTCAGGCGCATCATTTGGACGGTTGGTCTGGGCTTTTCCTTGTTACTGTTATGGCCCAATACCTTGCTGCTCACGACATTAACCACACCTTATCAAGTCATCATATTGGCTGGGATAGCTTATCTTTTCTATCTCATCATCCTCATCAACTATCGGCGGCGGGAAGGAGCCTGGCTGATTGCCCTGGCTTCTTTTATCGTTGCCATCGGCATGGTGAATGATATTTTATATTATCAAGGGTTGGCTCCGGTGGGCGAAGTGGGGCCATATGCCTTCATGGGGTTTATATTCGTGCAGGCTATTCTGCTTTCCCACCGCTTTTCCAAAGCATTCCAACACGTTGAAGATTTATCGGTGGCACTTGAAAATCAAAATTTGCTGTTGGCACAGGGCGAGAAAAAATTCCGCGCTATTTTTGAAGAATCAAACGACATCATTCTGGTTGCAACACCTGAGGGGCAAATTATTGATGTCAATCCAGTGGTTGAAACCATTTTGGGTTACTCGCGGGACGAAGCCTTGCAAATGAACACTTCCCAAGCATATGCCGATATGGCAGACCTGGCTTATGTGCGTTATGCCATTCTCAACAATGGGGCGCTGAAAGATTATGAACTCAAACTGCGGCGCAAGGATGGCACAGAAATAGACGCACTTATTTCTGGCGTACTGCGGCATCGGGAAGATGGCACTGTGCTAGGGGTGCAGAGTGTGGTGCGTGACATCACAGATCGCAAACGGGCGGAGCAGGAGCAACTGCGAAATTTAGAACTCGAAAAAGAAAAACAAGTTGCGGAAGCGGCGAATGAAGCAAAAAGCGACTTTTTAGCCAATATGAGCCATGAACTACGCACCCCGCTCAACGGCATTCTGGGGTACGCACAAATTTTACGGCGCGACAACACGCTGACAACGTTACAGCGTGATGGCTTGAACACTATTTTCAACAGCGGGCGGCACTTGCTTACGCTCATCAACGACATTCTTGACCTGGCAAAAATTGAAGCACGCCGCATGGAAGTTTATCCAGCGGAAGTGGTGCTGCCGGCGTTTCTCAATGGCGTGGTCGATATGATGAAGATGGCGGCGCATCAAAAACAAATTCAATTGCATTATGAAGCTGATCCGCATTTACCTGCCGTTATTTTGGCTGATGAAAAACGACTGCGGCAAGTGCTGCTTAATTTGTTGGGCAATGGCGTGAAGTTTACCCAGCAGGGCGCTGTTGGGTTTAAGGTGACGAGTGAGCAAGATACCCTGCGGCCGATGACTTGCCGTTTACGCTTTGAAGTGGAAGATACGGGTCTGGGCATTGCGCCAGAGCAGTTGGCGCATATTTTTCAACCGTTTGAACAAACGGGGGATGCCGGTGATCGTGCCAAAGGCACGGGGCTGGGTTTGGCGATTAGTCAGCAGTTGGTACAGCTTATGGGGGGTGAAATCCAGGTGGAAAGCAGGCTGGGTGAAGGCAGTCGTTTTTGGTTTGAGATAACAGTGGAGATGGGCGGGGAAACGGCCGTTATCTCCCCAGCACCTCTGCCCCGTATTACCGGCTACACAGGCCCGCGCCGCCGTACGACCATGCCGACAACCGGCTCGTATTGCTCGACCTGCTGGCGCCGCTCGGTTTTGACATTCGCCTGGCAGAAAATGGGCAAGAAGCCGTCACCCAGGTACCCCAATTCAAACCAGACCTCATCCTCATGGATCTCGTCATGCCCGTCATGATGGGCTTTGAGGCGACTGCCACCATTCGCCACCTGCCAGACTTTGCGGCCATTCCCATTATTGCCGTCTCTGCCAGCGTATTGGAACTCTACCAGGAAAACAGCCATCAATTCGGCTGCGACGATTTTCTAGCCAAACCCGTCGATACCGATAAATTACTCGATTTATTGCAAAAATATTTAAACCTTACCTGGCACTATGCCTTGCCAAAGGATGACGCTGTATTAGCCGACGATAGAGCCACGATGCAGCCCGATGTCGTGCCGCCCCCACAAGTTGAACTGGAAAAATTGATTGAACTGACACGCTTCGGCAACATGGAGCGTCTGCGTGAGCAAGCCAGCTATGTGCAAGCCCTTTCCCCACGCTACATCCCCTTCGCCCAAACCATCGACCAACTGGCAGCAGACTATGAAGATGAGAAAATAATGGCGTTCGTCACTCAATTTTTGAGACCTGGGTCATAATAGATGGCTCCTATCTCATCAACTACGGATTATCCTTATGGCACAAAAAGGTATGCCCAAACTTATCCTCATTGTCGATGACAATGTAACCAATCTCAAAGTTGTTATCAATTACTTAAAAACGCAGGGTTTGGAAATTATCACCGCTCGAAATGGCGAATCTTGCCTGGAACGTGCTGGCTACGCACAGCCGGACCTCATTCTACTGGATGTGCAGATGCCGGGTATTGATGGCTTCGAGACCTGCCGCCGCCTGAAAGCCAACGAACTTACACAAAACATACCCGTCATCTTCATGACAGCTTTGTCTGATATTGATGACAAGGTGCGTGGCTTTGAGGCGGGCGGCGTCGATTATGTGACCAAGCCAATCCAGGTTGAAGAAGTGGGGGCGCGTGTGCAAACGCATCTCACCATCCGTCAATTACAGCAGGAGATGGCGGAGCGCATCACGGAACTGGATGCCTTCGCCCACACCACAGCCCACGATCTTAAAAATCCGCTGGCCCGCCTTATCATGGGGCTTGATTTACTACAAGAGCGTGCGACCCCAGCCCTCGATAAAGAGATGCAAAGCATTTTGCAAATCAGCCTCAATGGCAGCCGTCAAATGGCAACTATTATTGATGAGCTGCTGCTGCTTGCCAGTGTGCGCCAACAAGATATTGTGACCACGCCACTAGCTATGCAGGCGATTGTGCTCAATGCCAAACAGCGAATGCAGCATCTGATTGATGACTATGAGGCAGAAATTATAATACCGGATAAATGGGAAACGGCCGTTGGTTATGCCCCCTGGGTGGAAGAAGTATGGGCAAATTATATGAGCAATAGTTTGAAATACGGGGGTCGCCCTCCGCACACAGAACTGGGCAGCCAAACACTTGCCAACGGCCAGGTACGCTTTTGGGTCAAAGACAATGGCGCCGGCCTTTCAGAAGCAGACCAGGCCAAACTGTTCCAGGAATTTTCCAGACTAAACCCGCATATAGCCAAAGGGCATGGCCTGGGACTCTCCATCGTCAACCGCATCATCACTCGCCTGGGCGGTGAAGTTGGCATTGAAAGCACAGTAGGGCAGGGCAGCACCTTCTATTTTACCCTTCCCGCTGTTTCTCCTACCTAACCTGGAGCCAGAACTAAAAAGAATATGACACCGAAATTCCGCAAATCTGTACTGAACAATGCCAAAGTATTAATGCGAAAAAAGAAATTCGCGCCAATTTGTGTTAATTCGATGCCAAATAAAAGTGTGAAAAAATTATGACATCTCAACGCATCCTCATCATCGGCGCCACATCAGCGGTAGCCCAGGGCATCGCCCAACGCTTTGCCCAGGAGGGCGCTCGTATCTTTTGCCTGGCACGAAACCCGGAAAAAACAGAAGCGGTGGCAACATCACTGGGCAGCGCCTTTGCTGGCAGCTTCTGCTACGACTTCACCCAAACCGACCTCGCATCAGAAGCCATCACCAAAGCCACCGCCGCTTTAGGCAGCATCGACATCGCCCTGATTGCGCATGGTGAGTTACTCGATCAAATCGAAAGTGAACACGATTACGCGGTCGCCTACCAAACCTTCGCTATCAATCAACTAAGCGTCATCGCCTTACTCATTCCGCTGGCTGAGCAGATGGAGCAGCAAGGTTGTGGCAAAATTGGTGTCATTACCTCTGTGGCTGGTGAGCGGGGACGACCGCGTAACTACACCTATGGCGCGGCCAAAGGCAGCCTGAATATTTACTTACAAGGCTTGCGGTCAACGCTGTGGGGCAGCGGTGTAGAAATCTACACCTTCAAAATGGGGCCGGTAGACACACCCATGACGATAGACCACGAAAAGAATTTTTCGTTTTCCACGGTAGAGCAGGTTTCTAAAATAATTGTGAAAGGGTTTGAAAGCAAACGGTACGAACGTTACGTGCCTGGATACTGGCGATTCGTCATGTTCTTTGTGCGCAACATGCCTGAATGGTTGTTTCAACAGGTGGGGTTTTTATCGGGAAGGTAAAAGCTCAATAAAGAAACGAAGAAACAAGGACTAGTCTTTGTTTCTTCATTTCTTTGTTTTAAATTGTATTTACCTCACCGTAAAACCTAAATCCGCTCTTGCAGATAAGCCAGCAAGTCGCTCACCTTTACGCGCTCTTGCGTCGCCGAATCCCGTTCGCGCACGGTGACGGCATCATCTTCCAGCGAGTCAAAATCGACGGTGACGCAGAATGGGGTGCCGATTTCGTCCTGGTAGTAGTAGCGCTTGCCGATGTTACCCCGGTCGTCCCAGGTGACAGTCATGTGGTCGAGCAAATTGTTGAAGATACCGCGAGCTTTCTCCACCAGTTCCGGCTTGTTTTTGAGCAGCGGGAAGACCGCCACTTTGTACGGAGCCAGACTCGGTTTAAAGCGCAATACCGTGCGCTGATTTTCTTCATCTTCCCAATAGGCATCGCACAGCAGCATGAGGAAAACGCGGTTGATGCCCAACGCCGGTTCAATGACATGTGGCACAATGCGCTTGCCGCCTTGTTGCGAGTCAATGTACTCCAACTTGCGACCGGAGTGTTTGAGGTGGGCTTGCATGTCGTAGTCGGTACGGTAGGCGATGCCCCATAATTCCTGGAAGCCGAAGGGGAACTGGTAGTCCAGGTCGTAGGTTTCTTTACTGTAGAAGCTGCGCTCTTTGTCTGAGTGACGCCGCCAGCGCAGGTTTTCTTCGTTGATGCCCAGGGTTTCAGTGATGAATTTCCACATGGCATCCTGCCACTCTTTGAAGACAGGTTCCCACTCGGTTGATTCCGGGTCGAAGAAGTATTCGATTTCGGCTTGTTCAAATTCCAGGGTGCGGAAGACAAATTGGCCGGTGGTGATTTCGTTGCGGAAGCTTTTGCCAATCTGGCCTACGCCAAAGGGCAATCGGACGCGGGAGGAGTCTACGATTTGGCGGAAGTTGGAGAAGATGCCCTGGGCTGTTTCGCCGCGCAGGTAAACTTTGGATTTTTCACCTTCGACGGCACCAATCGCTGATTCAAACAAGATGTTGAAGGCTTTTGGCTTGGAGATTTCGTTGCCTTCTGGGCTGAGAACTTTGTTGCGCTCGATAAATTCGCCCATTTCGGCCAGGGTTAGCTCTTCCACAGCCACATCGTCTTTGCCTGGATTGGCGGCCAGCCATTGTTCGATCAGATGGTCGGCGCGGTACCGTTTGTGTGTTTCTTTGTCTTCTACCAGCGGATCGGTGAAGGAGGCGACGTGGCCGGAGGCGACCCAGGTTTCGGGATGCAGCAAAATTTGCGAGTCGAGGCCAACCATGTCGGGACGTTTGTGCAACATTTCGCGCCACCACAGGTTACGGATGTTGCGCAGCAGTTCGGTGCCGAGCGGGCCGTAGTCGTAGGAACTGGCGAGGCCGCCGTATATTTCGGAGGTGGGATAGACGAAGCCGCGTCGTTTGGCTAACGCGGTGATGGTTTCTAGGGTTGTTTCGGTCATGGTATGTTGTTACTCCTGAGATTGTTAGTTGCAGCGTTGCAAAGTTGCACAGTTGCAAGGTGGGTAATTTTATGGATGTGGGGTGGGATGTCAAGGAAAGGATGGGGGATGGGGGGAAACGGCCGTTTGTCACCCCAGTCCCGCGCGAGTATGATTCTTTTCAATTTTTAGAAAAGGAACTTTTTATATGATACCTGTAGTGGAGTTGTTGGTTGCGGCTGAAGAAGTGGCTGTGGCAGCGGGGAAACTCGTTCATGATAAATGGGTTAATCCTGTGCCTGTGCAGAGCAAAGGTTTTCGGGATGTGGTCACAGAGGCGGATTTTGCGGCGCAAGCCTTGATAACCAATGCCGTGCAGTCTCGTTTCCCCACGCATGGCTTTTTAACGGAAGAAGATGATGCTTCTTTGCCTACAGTGGGCGACGTTATCTGGGTGATTGATCCCATTGATGGCACGATAAATTTTAGCCGGGGAATGCCCGATTTTTGCGTGTCGGTAGCGGCTGTTGAGGGTGGTAAACCATTGGCAGATATTGTGGCAAATCCCAAAATACTGGCGGGCGCGATTTATGATCCGATGCGCGGTGAGTTGTTTAGCGCGGGATTGGGTTTGGGTGGTTTTGTGACAGGGAATGGGGGAGAGAAACGGCCGTTATCCGTCAGCACCATCTCAAAATTAAGCGATGCGCTCATCAGCCACGACTGGAGCCATGAAGTTGTGGGCAGGCAGTACATTCTGGAACGGTTATCCGCCATTGCCCCACATGTTTTTACAATTCGCGCCGTTGGCACAGCGTCTTTGGCGTTGGCCTGGCTGGCTGCCGGGCGCACTGACCTGTATTTCAACTACACCTTGAAACCCTGGGATGTGGCCGCCGGGCAGTTATTGATCGCTGAAGCTGGCGGCCTGTTTGCCAATGCTGATGGCTCTCCGCTGGCTTGGGATGTGAATGGGATGACTTGTTTGGCGAGTAACGGCCGTTTACACCAGCCGTATATTCAGATGATTGCCGGTCGGTAAGAGTGGCAGGGTTGTAAAGTTGCAGAGTTGCAGAGTTGCAAGGTATTAAGGTAACACGTTCACCTTGCAACTTTGGCACCTTGCCACCTTGTTTGTGACAAAATGCACAACCAACCCATTCCTTAAATATGTTGGATTCGCCCTACGCAATCAGCCCTTGCTTTGATACACTTAAGTTGTTGGTGATGACAATGCAGAACCAACAGACAGCTTTAATAGTTCACTGTAGAAACGCAGAGTATTTCCCGAGAGGATTTTTTGATGGGACTCTGCGTTCTTTGTGCTAACGAGTGGTTCATTGTTAGCCTAAAGGAACGGCAAGGAACCAACCCAGTTCTTTGCGCCTCTGCAAGTGAAGAGGGCCGATTGGCTAAATAAGTATGCGCTGGCCTCATTATGAACACATCTTCTTTGATTGTGACTCCACTTTGACCACGATTGAGGGTATTGATGTTTTGGCAGACTACGCTGGGAAAAAGTGGCGTGTTGAGGTGCTGACGAAAGCCGCCATGGATGGTGAACTTGATCTAAGCGAGGTGTACGGCAAGCGGCTCCAGGCCGTCCGTCCTACCCGCGAGCAGATTCGCAGTATTCGCCAGGCCTACAAGCGTAATATTGTTGAAGACGCAACGGCCGTTATCCAAACCCTGCAAGCCCTCGGCCATCAAGTCTACATCATCAGTGGTGGTCTTGAGGAACCGGTGAGAGAATTTGGCATATTCCTCGGCGTGCCTAAAGAAAACATCCGTGCCGTTGGCGTTGATTACAACCAGTTAGGCGGCAAATGGTGGGAAACCAACCTCCCTTATAACGAAGGTGACAATACAAAATATCTAACCTATGCAGAAGGCGCCCTAAGCATCAGTGATGGCAAGGCGCAAATTGTGACAGAACTAATGGGCAAACAAAAGGGGCGTTCCTTGCTCATCGGTGATGGCAATAGTGATCTACTGGCTTCCAGAGCCGTTGATTTATTTGTTGGGTATGGTGGCATTGAAAAGCGAGAACGGGTTTTTGCCGAGTCGCCGATCTTTATCTCCACAGAAAGTTTATCTCCCTTACTCGCCATTGCGGCGGGTCCCGCTGGCATTCGTCAAACGAAAGATACCACCCACGAATTCGTATTTCAGAAAGGTTTAGACCTAATTCAAGAAGGAGCTTTAACATTTAACGATGAACGACTCAAATCAAAATTCACCCAGGCAGTCAATGCCACATATAAAACTATTTATTCCGGGACCGACTGAGGTTCGCCCAGAAATTCTGGACGCGCAGGCGGCCTGGATGATCGGACACCGGATGCCGGAATGTACCGATATTATCGCCAGTGTTCGCCCCAAGCTGCAACAGGTTTTCCAGACTGAGCAGCGTGTATTTTTTGGTGCCAATACGGGCAGTGGCTTCATGGAAGCAGCCATTCGCAACTGTGTATCCAAAAAAGTGCTCAACTGTATCAATGGTGCTTTTTCTGACCGTTGGGCAGAAATTGTCGTCGCCAACGGCAAGGAGAACGAAGACTTGAATGTGGAGTGGGGTGAAGCGGTTATGCCAGAGATGGTGGCAGAACGGCTGGCCTCTGGTGAGTTTGATGCCGTTTGCATCACTCACAACGAAACCAGCACCGGTGTTACCAATCCCGTGGGCGAGATTGCCAGGGCGATACGCAGCCTGCCCAATGGTGACGAGATTATGATTTTGGTGGATGCGGTGAGCAGTCTTTCTGGCGCCAAGATTGATTTTGACGACTGGGATTTGGACGTGCTGCTGACAGCTTCGCAAAAATCATTTGCCCTGCCGCCAGGGCTGGCGTTTATGGCCGTTTCTGAGCGGGCGATGGCAAAAGCAGCCACAGTGCCTAATCGCGGCTGGTATTTCGACTTCCTGGTTTTGGACAAATATCTCTCGAAGAACCAGACGCCCTCGACAACGGCCGTTTCCCTCATGTATGCCCTGGACAAACAGCTAACCGACATGCTGGCAGAAGGCATGGAAGCCCGTTTCGCTCGTCACCTCGCCATGCGCGACCGCACCATCGAATGGGCACAAGGGCATGGCTTTGAACTGATGGCGGCTGAAGGCTACCGTTCGCCCACTGTCACCTCCATCCATAACAATCTCAACATCGATATACCGGCGTTGAACAAATTCCTGCGCACACGCGGCATGTTCCTCTCCAATGGCTATGGTTCCAAGCTCAAAAATGTCTCCTTCCGCATTGCCCACATGGGTGATTTGCAGATGAGTGATATGGAAGAACTGTTTGCGGCCGTTGATGAGTTTTTGGCTGAGAATTTATAAATCATAAGCATCAACCCTCTCCCTAACCCTCCCCCAAAAGGGGAGGGGACTAAGCTCCCTCTCCCTTTGGGAGAGGGCTGGGGAGAGGGTAAAAGGGAAGAAAACATGTTCCGAGTATTAGTTTCAGATAAATTAGGCGCTGCTGGTCTGGAATTGTTGGATCAGGCAGAAGATACACAATACGATATGAAAACAGGTCTGAGCAAAGATGAGCTTATGGCTATTTTGCCAGACTACGATGCGCTAATTGTGCGCAGCGATACAAAAGCAGACGCTGATGTCCTGGCCGCTGGAACCAGGCTGCGCGTGGTAGGACGTGCTGGTGTTGGTGTCGATAACATTGACGTGGCAGCCGCATCACAGCGCGGCATCATCGTCATGAACACGCCCACCTCCAATAACATCGCCACAGCCGAGCAGTCAATGGCGTTGATGTTGGCGGCCAGCCGTTTCACAGTGCCAGCGCATAATGCGTTGGCTGAAGGATCGTGGGAACGCTCAAAATTTGTGGGGTATGAACTGTTTGGCAAGACGCTCGGTGTGATCGGTTTTGGCCGCATTGGTCGTCTGGTAACGCAGCGGGCGCAGGCGTTTGGCATGGAAGTCATCGCCTATGATCCTTATGTTTCCGAAGAAGTAGGGCGTGAAATGGGTGTGACGCTGGTGGATTTGGAAGACCTCTTCCCCGCCGCCGATTACATCACCCTCCATACTGCCTACACGTCAGAAACTGACAAAATCATCAATGCCGAAGCCATTGCCCAGATGAAAGATGGTGTGATCATTGTCAACGGGGCACGGGGCAAATTGATTGATGAACAGGCTCTGGCTGATGCGTTAAAAGCGGGTAAGGTACGTGCGGCTGGCATTGATGTCTACAGCAAAGAACCCCCGGAAAATAACCCATTGATTGGTGCGCCAAATGTCATCCATACACCGCATTTAGGAGCAAGTACGAAGGAAGCCCAGCGTGAAGTGGCGCGGAATATGGTCGAACAGGTCTTGGATGCGCTGCGTGGCACTGATTTCCGCCATGCTGTCAACATGCCGTTCCAGGTTGGCCCTGGTGATTATCAGAAAGTACGGCCATATATGAATTTGGCCGAGAAACTGGGTCGGCTTCAGGCTGGACTGGCGGATGGTGTCATCACGAAAGTGGAAGTGGAAGCCAGTGGCGACGCGGTGCAGGCACGGGTGAAGGCGATTGCGGCGGCGCTGCTCAAGGGTATTTTGAGTATGGATTATGAAGGTGCTCTCAATTCCATCAATGCACCTGTGATTGCTGAACAACGTGGCATTACGATGACGCAAACACGCGGCATGTATGGCATTGATTACCCGAATCTGATTAGCTGCAAGGTCTCCTGGGATGGCGGTGAATGTGTGTTGGGCGGGGTGCTGTTTGGCGGCGCGGAGCCGCGTATTGTGCAGGTGAATAACTACACGTTGGAAGCGCGGCCAGAAGGTACGATTCTCATTATGCAGAATAAGGATGTGCCGGGTGTGATCGGCCAGATTGGTACGATTTTGGCGGCGTATGAGGTTAATATCGGCGAATGGCGGATGGGACGGAACGAACCGGGTTCTGAGGCGTTGTCGTTTATTAATTTGGACAGTGAACCGTCTCCGGCCGCTTTGGATGCGCTTTCGGGGATAACGGCCGTTACCCAGCTTAAACTGGTCACAATCTAATTATCAACGGGCTGGTCGCATTCGTGACCAGCCTTTTTTTTTGTTAGCACAAGTTCTCCCACTTCTCCTGCTTCCCATAGATTACCTAGCCGTAGGAGATGAATATGGCAACATTAAAACCGTTTAAAGGGGTGAGACCTGTTCCCCAAATGGCTGATCAGGTGGCCTCTCCACCCTATGATGTGATGAGCCCAGCAGAGGCCAGAGAGTTAGTTAGAGGGAATAAATGGTCGTTTTTACATGTTATCAAGTCAGAAGTAGACCTGCCGGAAGATACCTACCTGTATGACAACAGGGTATATGAAAAGGCAAAAGAAAATTTAGACTATTTTGAGCAGGAAAATGTGCTGATTACAGATGCCGAACCAAGATATTATCTGTATCGGCAAGTTATCAACGGCCACGTTCAAACAGGCGTTGTTGGGGCGGCTTCAGTTCATGAATATTTTGATGGAACCATAAAGATTCATGAACAGACGACTGTGGATAAAGAGCAAGACAGGATTAATCATATGGAGACCTGTAATGCCCATACAGAGCCAATCTTTATGTTTTATCATGATTATTCCCAGATAGACGCAATCGTAGAATCTTGGATTTCCAGCCACGAGCCGTGCTACGATTTTGTTAGTAATGATCAGGTGCAGCATGTGTTTTGGGTGGTTGATGATTTAGCCGTTATTGAAGAACTGGAATCGACTTTTGAGGAAATAGGCAGTTTTTATGTAGCAGACGGGCATCATAGGACAGCGGCGGCCGCCAAAGTGGCGAAAATGAGGCAAGAAGCGACAAATGGCAGTTCAACCGGCAATGAACCTTTTAACAGCTTTCTTGCCGTTATGTTTCCCTCAAAGCAAGTAAACATCATTGATTATAACCGTGTCGTTCAATTAAACGGATTGTCTTCAGACCAGTTGATCGACAAGATAAAAGAGAGTTTTGAAGTTTCAAAGGCTTCTCAAAACGGGTCGTTTAAGCCTTCTAAACGGCATCAATTTGGCATGTATTTAGATGGTGAATGGTATCAACTTGAGGCTAAATCCACTATTGTTGAAGAGAGCGACTCTGTTAAATCTTTAGATGTATACATTTTACAGAATAATCTGTTGACGCCTATATTGGGAATTGAAAATCCAAGAACAGATAAGAGAATAGATTTTGTAGGGGGCGCTAGAGGTCTGGGTGAGTTGGAAAAGCGGTGCAGCAATGGCTGTCGCAATGTTGCCTTTGCTTTGTATCCAACCAGTATTGACGAGCTTATGAGCGTGGCAAATGCGAATCTTTTGATGCCGCCCAAGTCTACCTGGTTTGAACCAAAACTTAGAAGCGGGCTGATTATTCACAAATTAGATGAGTGAGTTGGAAACCAGTACTTTAGCCTAATGATTTTGAGGGATGTTGAGAGTGGCATGCCCTCGTGCCACTCATTCGCACGTGGGCGTGCGAACTCCTCATTTTCTTTCTAAGGACAAGTTCGTAAATTAGTTTGTAGTGATGGTTTATGGAGCTTAAGAAAATAAACCGGTAATCGTGTCATGCCCGCGAAGGCGGGCATCCACAGGTGGTGGCA
>JACSSI010000797.1 GCA_014879345.1 Anaerolineae bacterium
TGGCAGCCACCACCCCTGGCCGCAAACGGCCGATTTCCGTATACCAGCCTCCTGGATGGCACGACGCGCCTACAACTTCATGCGCGGCACAGCAGAATTCGGGCAGCCCTATCTGATTGAAATAGGCGATGAGGAGATTGGGGTGAAAACGGCCGTTTCCTACACTCAAAATGCCACCTTAAACCAGCCATACCAGACCAGCGGGGACACCATTCAAATACAATTTGTAGACGGGGTAGTGACGGCTAAGATCAGGTGATTTCTTTTTGCTGTTGACCACTCGACTCCCGAATGATCAGCTTAACGGGCAATAACATGGATGCGACTGGCATATCTGGTTGCTTTGCCCGGTTGATCAACATCTCAACCGCCATACGGCCTAAATCGGCCTGAGGCACTTCAACTGTCGTTAAGGCGGGTGTCAAAAAGGCCGCGATAGGAATATTATCGATACTGGCGACCGCAATATCTTCAGGCACGCGCACCCCCCGATCAGCAAAAGCTTTGAACAAGCCAACGGCAACCTCATCACACCCAGCGGTAATGGCAGTGGGCGGTGGTGCTTGCGCGAGCAAGTTTGCGGCCAAATCGTAACTCGAGGCCATGTTGGCTTGTGGGGTCACGTAATGAACAGAGGGAACGATGTCATGTTCCAGGCAGGCCTGGCGATAGCCCTGAATGCGGTTGTCTTCTTGTCCGAAATAGAAAATAGAGCGATGCCCTCTTTCTATCAAATGGCGGGTTGCTTTATAAGTGGCTTCGGCCCGATTGAAGTTCACCGATGGGATGTTTTCCCATTCCCACTCAATGCAGACGATATTGTTGATTCTGGCTTGAATAAGGCGGATAAGCTGTGCATCTTCTTCGCTGAGGATGACTTGATCCAAAGACATGAGCAGCAGCCCGGATATTTCTTCTTCGTGCACCAGTTCGTTAAACAATACCGGGTTGCGCAGTTCATCAAAGAAGCGCATGAAGCGAATGTGGCAGTTATGGGCGTGGGCTGTTTTGTGGATGCCAGAGAGAATGCTGCCGTAATACGGCCTTCTCAACATCATGGGGTCTGTCAAAATCAGGCCAAACTGCTTGTCAACGACAGAATCCCCTTGCTCCCGCATCAACCGTTGCGCATGTTTGTTGGGTCGGTAACCTAACTCTTCAATCGCTTTGAGGACGCGGTCTCTGGTTTCAGGCGCCACCTGGCGTGGGCCATTGTTCACCACGTAAGAAACAACGCCTCTGGAAACACCAGCATGACGCGCCACATCTTCTTGTGTGATTTTTCCGTTCGTTGTCAGATTTTCCAGGTTGGTTGCCATAGTGGTGAATAATAGTGTAGCGTGTGCAAAAGTTCAACTTTTCTAAAAAGTTGAACTTCTTGGTGTCACAAAGACACGAAAGCCGTAGGCAGGCAATGTAATGTCAGGATCAACTGTTTGGCCTGAAAGCGCATCGTGGTAGGTGGTTTCGTCGAGGCGTATCATGGTATCTACGTCGTTGAAGTTTAGCAGGAAAATGAAGACCTCTTTTTCTGTGGTGCGTACCTGAGCGGTAACGCCAATAGGTAATGGCTGGGAAACGGCCGTTTTCACTCCCAATCCCTCTGCTAACCAGCCATAAAAATCAGCCAAAAAGTCAACATCCGGCCGCGCCGCCACATAATATGCTTTCCCTGTGCCAACTTTGTTAACCGTCAAGGCCGGTGTTCCGGCATAAAAATCCTGCTCATAGGCAGCAATAGCTTTTGCTTTATGTAAATGAATAATATCGGCGTACTGCTTTACTGAATAACCATAAGCCTCTAGCGTAATGACGCCATTTTTAAAACGAACTGACTGTGTATGATGGTCAAACAATACATCTGTTTCTTCCACTTCAAGGCCCAGCAGTGGTTTAAGCGGCCCTGGCGCACCCCCTAAAAACACGAGATCCCTTTGATCCACCAATCCGGTGAGGTACGTCGTTACCAGTGTGCCGCCAGCCGCCACGAACGCGCTCAGATTTTCGGCCACGCCGGGTTGCAGCATATACAGCATCGGCGCGATAACCAGCTTATAGGCGGATAAATCAGCAAAGGTACTATTGATGATGTCTACCGTAATACCGCGCTGCCAAAACGGCCGATAATGCGCCATGCACCGTTCCTGGTAATTTTTGTCAACATTACGCGGCAGTTCTGCCAGATTCAAGGCCCATTCGTTTTGGAAGTCGTAAATAAGGGCTACTTCAGCGTGATTGATGGAATTGACCACTGAATCTAGTTGAGCTAACAGGTCGCCAACGGCCGTTACCTCTTGAAAGGTTCGGCTGTTTTCAGACCCGGCATGGCTGACGACTGCGCCATGAAATTTCTCGGAGCCGCCGCGACTTTGCCGCCATTGAAAATATTGCACACTGTTTGAGCCGTGTGCCACCGCTTGCAGCGAGGCCAATTGGTGCATCCCGGGGCGTTTGGGGCGGCTAATGCCCTGCCAGTTGGTCACACTCGGCGTCGATTCCATCAGGAGAAACGGCCGTTGCTTAAACGAACGGTGCAGGTCATGATAAAACGCCGTTTCCACCGCCACACTCACATCATCCATCTCCCCATGCCACCGAGGGTAACTGTCCCAGGAAATCACATCCACCTGCGGCGCAAATGCCCAATAATCCAGCCCCACATCAGGCCGCATAAAATTAGTCGTGATGGGTACGTCCGGTGTGATGGCGCGTAATGGCTCAATTTCAGCCTGATAAAAATCCAAAACCTGATCACTGACAAAACGCATCCAGTCCAGCATCAAGCC
>JACSSI010000033.1 GCA_014879345.1 Anaerolineae bacterium
TAGTCAGATAGTCAGATAGTCAGATAGTCAGATAGTCAGATAGTCAGATAGTCAGATAGTCAGATAGTCGAGTAGCTGGATTATCATTTTACTGTCCACTGTCCACTAATTATTTAAGCGGTTTCATCATTTCAATGCGGCGAAAGGCTTCAAAATAGCCAGCTTCCCGGAAGCCTTGGTACTGTACTTCATCAAATAAATTTTCGGTGATGGTGTCTTGCCGTTTGTGGCGGTGGTGGAGCATGTGGAGGATGGCGGCTGTCACTTCGGCCGTATCGCCTGCTGTTACTTCTACGATGACGCGAGTCAATTGCAGCAGTCCGGCATGATATGTCACCCAACCCCGCCCACCATTTTCCAGGTCAATAACCAACGCCGACAAGTTTTTGACATGATAAAAGGTCTCGATTTCATTGAGCCAGTTGGGGCGTTCTTTGCGATGTGATAACAAAATCAAAGCGTCTTCATGATCCAGTGGCGTGACGCTTTTGTATTTGATGTGGTCTGGTATTTCCGCATTCGGATTGGGTGGCCGCCGGGCTACAATGAGTTCTCGTGTTTCACAGAAACCGAGGTCTTTGAAGAGAAGGTGTGCAGGTTTGTTACCTTTGATGACTTCCAACCAGACGGTATCGACATCCAAAATTACTTGTGATTGTCGTATCAACTCATTCATGATGAAACGGCCGACGCCTTTGCGCCGACCAACGGGTAGTACGCCCAGGCGGGTGATCCAGCTTCGATCTTCCCGTACACCCAACATGCCTAGACCTTGTATGATGTTGCCATCCATAACGACGCAGGAGCGAGCTAGATTGACATCGTAAACTGTTGAGTATTCACGCATACGGGCAACGTTCATAGGCATGGGGACAACATAGTCGATGCGTGTTTCGTTGTAGGCCTCGACAAGCTCCTCATATGAAAAGAGGTTAGCTGGTACTAAATCCATGAACGCAGTGGGATCAGTCAAGATATGCGGCTACCTGGTCTGGAAATTTTTTAATATCGATGGGTTTTGTGATGCAGCCATCGCAACCATAACGTTGTGCCATTTTTTCGGCTGTATCAGCAGGCCAGGCGGTAACAGCTACGATGGGTACATTTTGCATTTCGGGAATTTGTTTCAGCAAGGTGACAACGGTTTGGCCGTCTAAGTCAGGTAGACCCATATCAATGAGGATGAGGTCTGGGTTTTCTTCTATAGCCATTGCCACGCCCGTTTCACCATCTGCGGCATGAAGGAGACGATAGGGGTGTGGTTCTAATACGCGCTCGATGAGCAATTTGTTAGCCATGTTGTCTTCGATCTGCAATATCGTTTTCATATGTCACTCCTTCGAAAATGGCATCGAATTGTCACGAATTACCGCGAATTTTTATGAAGAAAGGTCTAATAATTCGCGTAAATTAGCGTTAATTCGATGCCATATTTCATTCATCGTGGCTTCGGCGTAAGCTCAGCCGAACGGTGCGCCCCGCTCGCGGGGAACTCCTTTGAAGGTGAAGCGCACGCAGAGCGGTAGAGCCGCAAAGACTTTTGTGCTATGACAGGTTAATTATTAAGCTGTTGGTGGCGGGACGGGGAGATCGGTAACGGCCGTTTCTTTCCATTTTTTGCCCTCTTCAATCAACATTACCGGAATGCCGTCACGAATGGGGTATTTGTAACCGGAATCGGCGCAAACCAGCCAGCAGTTGTGGACGAGTTCGAGTTTGCCTGGATCGTCTCCGTATTCATCTGATTGCACGGCAACAGGGCAGCGCAGGATTTCTAGTAGTTCAGGGCTAATGGGTGATGCAGTTTCAGTGCTCATGTTTACCTCTTAATTTTGTGTAACTATCCAGATGGGATTTGCCTCGAGAGATCCTAATGGTTTTCTTTCATGGCTTTGATTTACTCTGGTGCAAACCCTTAGAGCCTGGTTGATTACGATTTGGTTTTTGTTAATGTTGTGATGATACGCAAGTTGAGTGGTTGTGGCAAATGAAAACAGGTGGCAGCTATGGGTTGCGCGCACAGCGGAAGCCGACGGTGGCGCTGATGAAATCCGGGGTGAAATTGCTGCGATTGGCTGAACGAATCCGGTCAGCCAGATTGTTATCTGGCCAGGCGCCGCCGCGTATGACTTTGTTGAGGCTTGTTTCTGGCCCGGTCGGATTGTTGCGGGGGCTGATGCTGTAATAATCTTCTTCGTACCAATCATTTGTCCATTCCCACAGGCTGCCAGCCATGGCATAAATGCCGAAGGGGCTTTGTCCATCAGGCAGGGCATCGACTGGTTTGAGGTTGTCGTAGCTGCTGCTGGCGAAGACGGCTTTTTCTTCGTCGGGGGGAGTGTTGCCCCAGGGATAGGTGCGGCCGTCATCGCCACGGGCGGCATATTCCCACTCTGCTTCAGTGGGGAGACGGGCACCGATGGCTTCGCAGTAAGCTTGCGCACCATACCAGGAGACGTGGTTGATGGGGTAGTCCGAGAATCCGGTGAGGGGGATGTAGATGAAGCTGCCGTCGCCCTGGTCTTCTTCGAGCAGGTAGCTGGTGAAGCCGGCTTCAAACCGAGGGTGTACGCAGTCGTTTTCATAACATGCTTCTTTGTAGGTGCCGATGCGGTTTATGAAGGCGGCGTATTGGGCGACGGTGACTTCAAATTGGTCTAGATAGAAGGGATCGATTTCGACTTCATGTTGGGGTCTTTCGTCGGGTGCGGCGGTGAAGTCTTCGTCGAGGGAACCCATCATGAAGGTGCCGCCTGGGATGTAGTTCATGTTCATGCCGTCTTCCTGGCGGATGTAGCTTTCTGGCGGTGTGTCTGAGGTGGGGCTGGGGGCGATGGTGGGTGTTTCGCTTGGCTCAGGTGTGGGGGTGATGGTGGGGGTGTGGCTTGGCTCAGGTGTGGAGGTTTCGGTGGGAACGGCCGTTGCTGTGGGTGAAGGAGTGGAGGCGAGCATAGCTGCGGCCATCGCTTCTGAGGTGAGCATAACGGCCGTTTCTGAGATGGCTGGTGGTTGTTCGCCAGCTATCTGCTGCTGGATGGGGTCACGGAAGATGATGACGGCGATTATGAGTGCCACGATGACCAGTCCTATCAAGGCAAAAATTGGCAAACGGGCGCTTTTTTGTTGGCCGGGCAGCCGGTAGTCGGTGCGTTCTCTGGGGGCTTCTCGCCGAATGTAGAAGCTGGCAGCCGGTATGGTGTTGGGGGCTGTGTTTTTCTGACGGGCGTTTATTTGCTGGTGAACGGCCGTTATGTCGGCGACGGTGATGTGGTGCAGACCCAGGGTTTCTTGCCGTTTGTGGATGGCCTGGCAATAAGTCTGGGTGTCGGCTGGCTGGCCGTCTGTGAGTTGGTAGACGAACTGGGCGGCATCGCGAAAGATGGTGAACTCTTGCTGCTGTTGAACCATGTCGATGGTTTCATCTTTCGACAGGTTTTGAATTTGAAAATGGGGGATGCTGCCGATGGTGAGCAATGGGTCGGTGTTGGCATCATTCAGCGGTTGGTTGAGGGTGAACAGGGTGTAGGCGCGGGGCTGGGCGTGGATGAGCCGGTAGAAGGCTTCAAAGGTTTGCGGTTCAAAGCTACCCTCTTTTTCAGCGTCGAGGAGCAGATTGAGGTTATCGCAGAGGAGGAGCAGTTTTTTTTGCCCTAATTTTTCCAGGGCAGGTAATAAAAATTGGGTGCTGAAGGCTTTGTAGGGGGCGACGACGAAATCGGCGTTGGTGGGTTGTGCCAGGTTGTAACCGGCTGCGTTCAGGGTGGTAACGGCCGTTGCGGCCATGTCGCTGAGAAAGATGCTCAGGCTTTCGTGGAGCAGGTTTTCGAAGTTGATGTAAACGGGAACAATGTCATGCCCCAGTCTGCCGTCTGAAATTTGGTGGAGAACGGCCGTTTTGCCGATGCGGGGCGGCCCATACAGCACAATGGGCTGGGTAGGCGATTTTTGAGCGAGGCGTTCTTGAATCCACATGAACACATCTTGGCGACCGTAAAAGGAACGGCCGTTTTCCCGGTCAGATGTTCTGTTTTCAGCAGGTTCAGTAACCATAATGGTGGTTTTATTCCTCGATTACAAATGGATGGGATGAGTATAGAAAATTTACTGTTATTCGCCAAGCATATCAGGAGAAACTCAAACTCTTGTACTAGTGTAAACAGGTTTGTAGTGGTGGCTTTAGCCATCTGCGCTGGTAAGTGTCACCCACTGAAGTGGTTACTACAAACCTGAGTTCTTAAGATGATAATAAATTCGTATAAAGATAGGCTTCGTTCGCCATTGAAAAAGAAAGAAATGATTGATAGGATGCTGCGCATGAGGCAATCTTTCACTCTTCTAGCTATGCTCTTGCTTCTGTTAGGTATTCTGGTTGTATCGGTACAGGCAGGTGAGCAAAAATTAACCCAAAATCAAGTGCGCGAAACATATAAAGTTATCGCCGAACCTGGTGCATTGGATCCTGACGATCCCGGTGTGACGCTGTTGGCAGATTATGGCGCATTCCAGTTGTTTTCTGTAGCGGCTGGGCAGCCTGTCATGAACCGTGTATTGGATCATGCAGTTGTGGCAAATGACATGGATTGGATTGAAATCAACGGCCATGTCCTTGATACGCAAGGCGACCTTGCTTTGCCAATTCGCTTTGATCCTTCTCCAAGCCCTATGGGCAAATCGTTGCAGTTGATTCAGTTTGTGGGACCGGTGAAGGATGGATGGTTGGCGGCGGTAGCGGCGACGGGCAGTGACCCGATTCAATATATTGCCAATAACGGATACCTGGTGTGGGCAGATGAAAACGGCCGTTCTCAACTCAACGCCTTACACAACGAGCAATCTTTTGTGCAATTTAACGCGCCGCTGCCAGCTTACCTGAAACTGAGTCCTGATTTGGTGGCGGAGATGGATATGGGTGGGGAAACGGCCGTTATTCCCATCATCATCCAAATGGTGCAGCATCCTGAACAAATGCACACCGAAGCAATCATTGAAGACCTCCTCATCACTCAAGACACCAGTTGGCAGCCTGTCCTGAAATTCCAGACCATTTACGGCACCGTACACCAAAGCGATATTGATGCAATTGCGCAGTTGTCGGATGTGTATTGGCTGGGCCTACAACGGCCGTTTGCACTGCAAGATGAAAGGCAGGGTCAAATCCTCGCTGGCAGCATCACCATGACCGGGCCGTATTCCGCGATACCTGCTGGTCCAGGGTATCTGGCCTGGTTGGACAGCTACGGTTTCAGCAAAAATCCAAACGATTATCCCATTGTAGATATCACGGATGATGGTATCGGTACAGGCAGCGCCGATAATGCGGCGGGCGATCAAACCCTGCGCCAATTTGGCATGTCCGGCAACAGCAGCCGCATTGCCTACATTGGCAACTGCACCAGCGCCAGCAACGGCGGCGGCGTGGGTGGGCATGGGCATCTAAACATGAGCATAGCTGGTGGCTATGACAGCCGTTCCGGATTTCCCTACCGAGATAGTCTGGGGTATCAACTTGGTTTAGGCATCAATCCATACGGCCGTTTTGGTGGAACCCGTGTCTTTTATTACGACTTTACGTTTGGAGCCACCCGCTGGGACGATTCCAACTGTGGTGATTCATACGTGGGGATCATCAAGCAAAATCAAGACAGCGGCGCCAGGATAAGTAACAATTCCTGGGGTAATTCGTCAACAATTTATGGCACATCGGCACAAGCGTATGATGTAGGTGTGCGGGACGCAGATTTAAATGAAGCAGGCAATCAAGAACTGACTTATATTTTTTCAGCAGGAAATCAAGGCAGTCCCGGCACCATTGGCAACCCGGCTACGGCTAAAAATGTTATCACAGTAGGCGCCTCCGAAGGCTACCGACCATATAATGTAGATGGTTGTGGCACAAATTCGTATAGCGCCGATGATGTCATGGATATTGTCTCTTTTTCCAGTCAGGGGCCGGCTGCTGGGAATCGCGTTAAACCGGAGCTGGTGGCACCTGGTTCACACATACAAGCCACTGCGTCTACCAATCCTTTATTCAATGGCAACACGATTTGTGGTGCTGAAAATAATGATGGTGAGCTTCCCAGTGGGGATGCCTATTTTCCTGCGGGGCAATCTGTCTTTACCTGGTCTTCAGGCACCAGCCATTCAGCACCAGCGGTGGCTGGCATTGCTTCCCTGTACTATTACTGGCTTGAAAACAACTACCACTTAAATGCGCCTAGTCCAGCCATGATGAAGGCGTATCTGATGGCGCATACGCTTTATCTGAGGGGGGCTGGGGCAAATGATACGTTGCCCAGCAATCGCCAGGGGTATGGGCTGCCTGATATGGATATGGGTTTGGAAGATACGCCGCGTATTTTGCTGGATCAGCAGACTGTTTTGGGCAAGTCGGGTGAGGTGTGGCAGGGACAATTTGCGGTGCTGGATCCAGCAAAGCCTGTGCGTATTGTGATGGCGTATACGGATGCGGCGGGGGCAGTCGGCACCAGTCCACAAGTGAATGATTTGAATTTGCAGGTGGCTACGCCCACGTCCAGTTATTTTGGGAATGTTTTTCAGGGTCAGTGGAGTGTGGTTGGTGGCTCCCGTGATAGTAAAAATAATTATGAAGCAGTTTTTTTGCCTGCTGGCACAACTGATATGGTGGATATTACGGTAACGGCGTTTAATATCGCAGGGGATGGTGTGCCTAATAATGGCGACCAAACGGATCAGGATTTTGCTCTGGTTTGTTATAACTGTGCCGAAGTTTTGGAAGTGATACCTGCCAGCCAGGCGGTTTGTGTGTCTGCGGGTCGGGTGATGTATGAGGTAACGGCCGTTTCTGCCCAAGATTCAAAAGAGGTCGTCACTTACACGGCTGCTGATTTACCGCCAAACACAACGGCCGTTTTTAATCCCAATCCAATTACACTACCTGAGAGCAGCACACTGACGATTTCTAATTTAGCTTCATCCTCGGCGGGTAAGTATCTGATAAATGTGAGTGGGAAATCTGCTTTGACCACGCGAACAACGCAGGCTGGGCTAGAACTCTTCTCGAAAACTCCAGGATCATCTACTTTGATATCTCCTGTAAATGGCGCAACGGGTCAGCCGGTGGTGGTGGATTTAAGTTGGCAGGCGGCGCCGCAAGGATACACCTATGCCGTTGAAGTGGCTTTGGACAATAGCTTTACGGAGATTGTAGCGTCTGAAACCGGATTGATGCAGACGCATTATCAGCTTGAAGGCTTGGCGGCAGATACGATTTATTATTGGCGAGTTCGCGCCAGCAACGGCTGTGGGGATGGGGTATTTTCTCAGCCATTTAGTTTTACTGTGCAGGACATCGTTTATTTACCAGTTATTTTCAAGAATTGAGTGTAACAATCGTTTAACCTAGCTCGCTTACCAGCACAGATTGGGCGATGGTGAAGCCAATAACTTTGCTGTTACCTTCTATTTCCAGGGTGATAGGGCCGTCAAAGGGGGCAACGGCCGTTATCAATACCTCTGTGCCGGGAAGCAAGCCCAACTCAGCCAGATAGCGCAGCCGTTTGCTGTTGCCATCGTCTGGAATGCGGGCAATGATGACTTTTTCACCGGGGGTAATGGCTGATAACGGCCGTGTTTCTTGATAAACAATAGTGCCTTCTTTGGTCGGAATCGGGTCGCCATGCGGGTCAAACGTGGGATTACCGAGAACGGCGGCAATGCGTTCCTCCAGCTTTTCACTAATAACATGTTCCAGCAAATCTGCCTGTTCATGCACCTCATCCCAGCCAAACCCTAAAGCTTCAGAAAGATACAATTCCAACAAACGATGATGACGAATCACTTCTAGCGCAATTTTCTCACCATTTTCGGTAAGCGTAACCCCGTAATGTTTCTCATAGTCAACGAGGTTAAGTTTAGCCAGACGCTGTAACATATTGGTAACAGAACCCGGTTTTACCTCTCGAGCCTCTGCGATGCGTGATGTGCTGACAGGACTTTCATCTTCTGCCAGCATGTAGATGGTCTTTAGATAATCTTCAATAGCTTGATGATTGAGGCCATCTCGTTGACCGGATGACCCCTGGTCTAGTGCGTCAATTTTGGGCATGGATTCTCCTTGATGGAAAACTAGCAAAAAGCCTGACGGTTGTCAACTATGATTGACGACCGATCTTGATGTTTCCGGCTTGGCTGCTGGACGCACCATGATTGACGGGAAACGGCCGTTCCCGTTATACTCTGCTCGCTCAATAAATGGAGAGTGGGCAATGAAGCAAGTGTGGATTAGCAAAGTAGGCGACCCCGAGGTCTTACAAGTCAGAGAAAATCCCGATCCCGTTCCCAAAAATGGTGAAGTACGCATTCGGGTGCAGGCCAGCGGCGTAAACTTTGTTGATTTGCTAGGTCGCATGGGCATGTATCCAGATGCGCCCACAATTCCATACGTCCCTGGCTATGAAGTAGCTGGCGTAGTAGATGCGATTGCCCAAGGTGCTGCGGATGTGAAAGAAGGGGACGCCGCCTTCGCCATCACCCGTTTTGGCGGCTATAGTGACGTGGTATGCGTGCCTCATAACCAGGTGTATAAGCGGCTGGATTGGATGCCAGTTAATGATGGCGCAGCCATTCCGCTATCTTACTTGACAGCTTATCAAATGTTAGTGGTGATGGGTTCCCTGCGCCCTGGAGACAAGGTGCTGATTCACGCCGCCGCAGGTGGGGTGGGGCTGGCGGCACTGGACATTTGCCGCATCATTGGCGCAGAAACATATGGCACAGCCTCTCCCAGCAAACATGATTTTCTGCAGAAACGCGGTCTAGATCATCCTATCGATTATCGGAACTATGATTATGAACGGGTGGTCATGGAGTTGACGCGGGGCAAAGGGGTTGACATTGTGCTCGATTCTTTAGGGGGGAAACATTGGCAAAAAAATTACAGGCTGCTCATGCCAACTGGGCGTTTGATCTATTTTGGCGCCAGCAGCATAGCCGCACGGTCACGCCGTTCACGCTGGGAAATGGCTAAAACGCTGCTTTACTTGCCTTTTCATACGCCGCGTCAGCTCATGAAGGACAATAAAGCGGTGTTGGGTGTTAACCTGGGTCATATGTGGGATCAGGCGTACAGGATGCGGGAGTGGATGGCACAAATTGTGGCCTGGTATGACGAAGCCCTTTTTCGGCCTTATGTGGATAAGGTGTATAAGTTTGAAGAGGCGGCGGCTGCCCACCGCTATATTCAGGAACGGAAGAATGTGGGCAAGGTATTGTTGAAGCCATAAAGAGAGTAGACCAATCTTGGAGACTGGTCTACTCTCTACTTTTCAAAATGATTAGTAACGGCGACGTTTTAGTTCTAGACCAACACCGAGCAAGATGAAACTGAGACCAGCCAAAGCGACAACGGCCGTTAACAGAGCCGTATAGCTGCTTGCCACAGCCGGTGCGCCAGATTCAGGCAGCACCACAGATGGGGGTTGTCCACCAGGGTAAACAGGATAAATGGGCTGAATCGGGTGAACTGGCTGCACTGGCCCAGTCCAATACCCCACTTTGGCTACGCAGAAATTCACGTCCAATGCTTCGGGCTTATCAAAGTTAATATTGGCATATTGAGGGTTGAGTGAAGTGACCACCCAATCAGAACCAGGAACAGCCGTGACCTTCCAGTTACTAAAGCCAGCATCAGCAAGCCCATAAGTGCCATTTTCGCCTGTGTACAGGTGGATGGTGTGATTGCCATCACTGCTCACAAACTCCAGGGAAATACCGGCAACTGCTACTTCGCCGGCGACACCTGTATTGACGCACTTGCCGTCACCATTTACATCCTGGTAAACGGCGCCGCGAATCGTACCCCTGCCTTCGCCATATGCGCTGACAGCACCTGCCATCACGCCTAACAACAGCACCAGTGTCAGACTAATTGTTATTGCTTTTTTCATATGATTACACCTCCTAAATTGAACTGATTAACTAAATTTGTGACTATACAGGTCTCTCGACTGTCATAACCGCGAAGGCGGGTATCCAATTCGTGGATTCCTGCCTTCGCAGGAATGACCTGTACAGTTACTCAAATTCTTTGTGCCAATTATTCTTTGAACCAATCAGCGCGAAAGCGTTGTTTTGATTGGCTCTGCTACCACCACAAGACGGTGGGAGTTATCTGTATAGGGCCAACAGGTGATGAGAGTAATGCGTTCGTCCTCTGTTGGGGCAATCCAGTGCGCGTTTTCCAGGCGCACTTCAATGGGCTGACCACGCTCTGGCAAGATTTCTTTGGTGGTGACGCGGTAGGTGTAGGCTTGATTCTCATCATACATGATGAGTTCATCCCCTTCCTCCAGGTCAACCAAATCTCTGAAAACTTCACCATTTACGTTGTGGTGGCCGTTGAGGACGGTATTGCCTGGTTGGCCTAGTCGTGCAGAATTTTCATGCCAGCCAGCCACATATTCTTCGGGTACGAGCCATTGGTAATAGGTTTGTCCATCATGCACAACTGCTTCAACGCCGATGCGTTCGACAGGTGCATCCAGGTCGATGGCAGGAATGACGATGCGTACTGGAGAGCCTGTTAGCGGTTCCTGTTCCAGGGCTTCTGCCATGGTGACGAGGCCATCATCTTGAGAGTTTTCTGCTGCTGATTCGTCGGGCAAGAGAACGGCCGTTTCTGGTGTAGGTGTTAGCGTGGGCACAACGGCTACTGAAGCCGGAGTGGGAATAGCTATTGTCTCTGGTACGAGGGGGCGCAGGACATTGTAAACTGAGGTTGGCATGGTGCTGGGCATGAGCAGCCAAATGACTGCCACTGTTAGCAAAATAATCATGCCGATAGAGATAAAAACAATGCTCACCGGCACGCGGGCTTCATCACCGTTCCCTTTCTGTCCAGACATGCCCGTAGTATAAACGACTAGTCCGCTTATGTAAAGAATTTTTGCGTACGTTTCACGCTGGTGGAAAGGCGGCTGCTACCAGGGCTGGCAAGACGCTGCCGGCACTGCCTGTTAAGGCATAGTCTACGTGTGTGGTAAGCGGTGTGGGCTGGGGATTTATTTCGACTGTGATCGCGCCAGCCTGGATGGCTTTTATGGGCAAGGATGCTGCAGGTTGTACCAGGGCTGAGGTGCCAATGGAGAAGAAAATGTCGCAGGTTTGGGTGCTGGCAACGGCCGTTTCCAGGGCTTCATAAGGCAAACTTTCGCCAAACCAGACCACATCGGGGCGCAACATGCCGCCGCAGTGGGGACAGTGGGGCGGTACGTCGTTGGTTGCAGGCCAGGAATTGACTAAACGGCCGTTTTCAAAACATTTCGTGCGCATGATATTGCCATGTAGTTCGATGATGGCCTGGCTGCCAGCCCGTTCATGCAAACCATCGACATTTTGCGTGATGAGAGTGAACTGCGGTACCTTGCTTTCTAATGCCACCAGGGCCAGATGCCCTGGATTGGGTTCCGCTTTTGCGACCAGTTCTCGCCGCCAGGCATACCATTCCCACACCAGCTTTGGGTTACGGCGGAAGGCTTGGGGCGTTGCCAATTCTTGCGGATCATATTGCGCCCATAACCCGGTTTGCGCTTCCCGAAACGTAGGCACACCGCTTTCAGCGGAAATGCCTGCTCCTGTCAATACCGCAATATGAGTGGCATTTTTTAACGCTTCTATTAGTTGATTTGGAAAAGGGAGATTCATCGCTTCTATAATCCTAAAATCACTTTTGCCAATGAAAAATAAATCAGCAATCCGGTGGCGTCAACCACGGTAGTAATCATGGGGCCACTAATTACAGTCGGGTCAATCTTGAATCTATCAGCCAGAATGGGAACGACTGTAGCCACCATGGTGGCCCATAATACTACGGCAGACAGGGTAATGCCCACCACGATGGCGATATCCATACCCGTATCCCAGGTGATGGCACGCACAAAACCGATGCCCATCATGGTGGCACCAAGCAGCAGACCCACAGATACTTCTTTGCGTACTGCTTGAAATATATTGCCCAGTCTCACCTCATCAAGCGTGATGGCACGGATGATGGTGGCAACGGTTTGTGAACCGGCGTTGCCACCTGTGCCAATGATTAGCGGGATGAAGAGGCTTAGGGCTAACACTGTCTCTAATTCCTCTTGAAAAATACTGATAACAGTGCCGGTAAGGGTTGAAGCAATGAACAGCAAAAAGAGCCAGCCAATGCGTTTTTTGACCATTTGTATGGCTGAGACGGCAAAGTAAGGTTGATCCAATGGCTCAGAACCACCGAGTCGTTGAATGTCTTCAGTGGCTTCGTCGGCCACAATGTCTAGCACATCATCCACGGTAACGACGCCCAGGAAACGGCCGTTGTCATCCACCACCGGAATCGAATAATAATCATAACGTGCTACCATTTCCGCCAGCTCTTCCTGGTCAGCCGTTACCGGTACAGCCACCACCCCTTCACGCATAATCGACTCAATCGTAGCGTCAGCAGGGGCTCGGATAAGTGCTCGCAATGGGGTGACGCCAATGAGTTTATCCTCTGCATCCACGACATAGAGATAATGGAGTGTTTCTGCATCTACCAGGCTGCGTAGATATTTTAGCGTTTCATCCACCGTCCAACTGCGACGCAGGGCGGCGACATCCCGTGTCATTAAGCGACCAGCGCTTTCCTCTTCATAAGAAAGCAGTTCTTTAACTTCTGCCCGGTCTTCTGGCTCCATTAACTTGATGAGCCGATCTGCCTGTTCATCATCTAAATCTTCTAGAAACTCGGCGGCATCATCCATCGGCAGTTCATCAAGCAAATCTGCCAATTTCTCTTCATCGACAGTTTCCAATAACTCCTGCCGGACGAGACTGCCTGTTTCATCTAATACCTCGCTGGCTGTCGCTATGGGCAGCAAATCAAACACAATGGCTGCCTTATCTGGTGTTAGTTGATCTAAAATGTCGGCAATATCAGCGGGATGAACATTCTCCAGGAGATGCTGGGTCTTTTTAAGTTTGTTTTTTCCGAGAAGCTTGTCGATTTTTTTTGCAGATGGGATTTTGTTGATTTGTTCTTCCATGTAGATACCTCCTTACATAGAATAATGAAGGATAATTGAAGTAGTTTGAGGTAGGGTTTTCAGGCCGGGGAGGCTGTTGCTCCCAGGTTATCGTGAATCAACAGTGATTCAAGATTCTCAGCCTGTTGATTCATGAATACCGGCTACCTATTATAGCTGAAGTATCTATGCAAACGAACAACAAACAAACTTGAGATGATAACAAGCACGATGAAAGCCTGATAGAATCACGGTAGGAAAGCAGCACAAACTTTATAGTTATCTGGTATTTACGAAAGGGGGTATGATGATTTCGATAGATTTCCAATATATTCAGCAAACTTTGGTTGATCTGGTTCGCATCAATTCGGTGAACCCTTCTTTATCGTCAGAGGGAAGCGGGGAAGTGGAAATTGGCTCGTATGTTGCCGCCGCGCTAGATGCGCTGGGTTTGGAGGTGACGACTGATGAGTTTGAACCGAACCGGGTGAATGTGGTCGGGATTTTACGGGGAACAGCGCACAAACAAGGCACAAACGGCCGTTCTCTTCTCCTGAATGCGCACATGGACACCGTTGGCGTGGAGGGGATGGCCGACCCTTTTAGCGCAGACATACGGAACGGCCGTCTTTATGGGCGCGGTTCTCAAGATATGAAAGCCAGTCTGGCCGCCATGTTGGGTGTGGCGAAAGCGTTTGTGGATAGTGGCGTGCAGTTGGCGGGAGATTTGTGGATAACGGCCGTTGCGGATGAAGAATACGCCAGCATCGGCATGGAACACCTTGTGCAAACCATCGCGGCTGAGGACATCACCATCGATGCAGCCATCGTCACCGAACCGACCGATTTAACACTTTGCCGCGCCCATCGTGGCTTCATTTGGTATGACGTAGAAACAATTGGCCGTGCCGCGCATGGCAGCCGTTTCACTGAAGGCATCGACGCCAACATGCGCATGGGTCGTTTCCTGGCTCGTTTAGACCTTTTGGAGCAGGAACTGCGCCAGCGTCCACCCCATCCACTGGCTGGCCCGCCTTCGCTTCATGCCTCCCTTTTGCGGGGCGGCAGTGAAATCAGTGTCTATGCCGCCTCCAGCCGCCTGACGCTGGAACGGCGCACCAGTCCTGGTGAAACGCCAGCGCAGGCCACAGCCGAACTGCAAGCGATTATTGACCAGTTAGCCGCCGAAGACGGCACTTTCAAAGCCACCGTCAAGCCCACGTTTTGGCGTGAACCATTTGAAGTCAGCGCTGATGCGCCCATTGTGCAAACATTGGCTCAGGTGATGACAGACCAACTGGGCAGTCCGCCCACCCACACCGGCCAAACCTATTGGACGGATGCGGCCTTGCTGACAGAAGCTGGCATCGACACGGTGCTGCTCGGCCCAACAGGCCAGGGGCTGCACAGTGCTGAAGAGTGGGTGGATGTGCAGTCGGTGCTGGATTTGGCGCAGATTTTGGTGGAAACGGCCGTTTGCTTTTGCCAATAATTTTTTAGATAAAAACGCCCGAAAAAGGGTTATTAGAAGAGGAAAATCAGATGTTCACATTAAGTAAAACGTTGCACAAGTCATAATAAAAGAAACACCATCATTACCCTCCACTCCTGAATTCCTGTTGAAATTGCCCCGTATTAAGCACCAATTTGAGATATACTTGGATATTGTGCCTAAATGCTTGACATCTGATTGCCCGTTTGCTATCATATTGTTTAGTAAAACGTTACACCAAATTTATTTCATGGTCTTTCAAAGAAGAATCTTATGGATGAAAAAGTAACCATCACGGATGTTGCTCAGCTAGCTGGTGTTTCGCCGAGTACGGTCTCGAATTTGCTAAACGGCCGTTCCCAGCGAATGCGCCCCAGCACCCAAGAGCGTATCCTCAATGCCATCGATGAACTAGGTTACACGCCTAACCAAGCCGCCCGTCAGCTTAAAACAGGCTATTCTCCCATCATTGGTCTCATCGTCCCCTCCGTCGCCAATCCATTTTATGGCAT
>JACSSI010000798.1 GCA_014879345.1 Anaerolineae bacterium
ACTTTAAATAATTATTCCGGTAATCCCCTCTCCCCAGCCCTCTCCCCAAAGGGGCGAGGGAGCCAGCGTGGGCGGCTGAGCGTTCGACTGAGCTCACGCCGAAGTCCTGTCGAAGCCCTCTCCTTTTGGGGGAGGGTTAGGGTGGGGAGTAAAGGGTAGTGATGCGTTACCGAAATAAATTATTAATCTGCAACAGTGATTTCATTAACTTAAGGACACATTCATGAAACAAACAATTGACATCATCGGCACTGGCTGGGCCTTTCCCCCAAAAATTGGGCCGCAAGGCGGCGTGGCGCTGGCGAGCAATTTCAACGAAATAGAACAAGCCATCAAAATCATCTTGCTCACATCACCCGGGCAGCGAGTCATGCGCCCTGAGTTTGGCTGTCGTATCCATGAACTGGTTTTTGCACCCATGAACCGTGAAACGTTTGCGCAGGCTGTGCGCTTCGTGGAAGATGCCCTGGAGATGTGGGAGCCGCGCATCATCGTCAATGAGGTGCTTGTTAGCCCGGATTCAAACCAACACGGCCGTTTATTTATCGACATTCAATACCAACTGCGTGCCACCAGTGACCGCCGCAGTCTCGTATTTCCATTTTATTTGATTCCTGAAGAATAGATTTCGGAGGCAGGTATGCCCTTAGCCGCACCCAAACTAGATGATCGTCACTTTCAAGACATCGTAGACGAAGCCAAAAAAAGAATACCCTACTACATTGAGGAATGGACAGACCACAACGTTAGCGACCCTGGCGTCACCATGATCGAACTGTTCGCCTGGATGACCGACACCATTCTTTATCGGCTAAATCAAGTACCAGATTTACATTATGTAAAGTTTATGGAACTCCTGGGCATGAATCTGCGGGAACCTGTGCCAGCCCGGGCGCTCGTCACATTCTGGCTTTCATCACCGCAGGATATGCCTGTTTCCATTCCAGAAGGCACCGAGGTTTCCAGCACGCAAACAGAGACAGAACCTTCTATCATTTTCACCACTGATGACAATTTTGTCATCCGCCCCCCCCGACTCAAAACCATACAAGCCTACATCGTCAATGAAGACAATGAACGCGAATACCGCAGCTTTGATGCTAACCAGATTATCAAAGGTTTAGAAACCATCGAAACATTTTCACCAGTGCCTCGTGAAGGGGATGCCTTTTATTTCGGCTTTGACAATGATATGAGCAACCATATCCTGGGCTTGAATTTAGACTGTGATCCCACTGGCGGCGCGGGTGTAGACCCTACACGCCCCCCCTACATCTGGGAAGCATCTACTGGCTCACAAGAACGGCCGTGGCAACCCTGCGAAGTTGATTTAGGGGAAGACACCACCAAAGGCCTGAACGTCACTGGGCGAGTACGGATGCACGTACCCAGCATGGGCCGTTATGGCGTCAACAACGAGAATCTCTACTGGATTCGGGTACGCCTGCTGCACCAGGATGAATACACGCCGCGCATGAGACCGTACCGCACGACTCCTCGCTTACGCCAGGTTGCCACCCAATCTTGGGGTGGTGCTATCACCGTCACCCATTCCCAACTCATCAAGAAAGAGTTTTTAGGGCAGAGCGATGGCTCTCCAGGGCAAAAATTCCAGCTACAAGTGACGCCTATTTTAAGACGCCGCCCCAACGAAACGCTGATTGTGCAAGTGGGTGATGAGATTCAAACCTGGAAAGAGGTCGCTAATTTCTCCGAATCCAGCCGTGAAGACCGCTGTTTCACGCTAGACAGCATCACTGGCGACCTGCGTCTGGGGCCATCCATTCGCCAGCCTGATGGTAATATGCGCCAATATGGCGCAATTCCACCACGCGGGGCACAGGTCGTCTTCCAACGTTACCGGTTTGGTGGCGGCCTGGAAGGTAATGTGCAGGCCCATATCATCAACACGCTAAAAACAGCTATCCCCTTCATTGACCATGTGGTTAACCGCCAGCCGGCTGTGGGCGGCCTGGATGCCGAATCGATGGAAGCAGCTAAAATGCGCGCACCCGCCCTGCTCCGTTCCCGTGACCGCGCTGTGACAGAGGCGGACTTTGAGTTTTTAGCACAAGAGGCGCTGCGGAATACGGGATGGGGTCAATACCGTGTCCATTGCTTGCAACCCGTTCCGTCTCGAGAGAGCCGGATTATCCCAGGCCAGGTTTATCTGCTCATCGTGCCGCATATCCAAGACCCGGAGCAGCGTCTGCGCCCGACGGCCGGACAATTGCAGCTCAATCAAGATGATGTGTATCAACATCTATCTAATTATTTGAATCAGCGCCGTTTGCTCACCATCCGTCTGGATATACGGGAACCGGTTTACTATTGGGTTTCGGTGCGGGTTTCTATCAAAGCTGTGCCTGGCGCCAACCATGCGCAGGTGGAATCAACCGTTTTGAATCGTTTGTATGCATACCTCAATCCACTTATCGGTGGCAGGAGCGGTGATGGCTGGCCGTTTGGCCGTGATCTGGTTATTTCTGATTTGCATCAGAGTTTACAAGCTGTGCCTGGCGTGCAATTTATCCGCAATATTGAGATGTTTATCACGGCCGCTGGTGAAGGGCCGCGTGGAGATCCGGTTGAGTCTGTGGATGTGGTGGGGCATGGTGTTATTGCTTCAGGTGTTCATGAGGTAGTATTTAGTTAATAACCCAAGTTGCTACCTTGAAATGAAATTCGCAACATTGGCTATAAACATGTCATGCTGAGTGAAACGAAGCATCCCTACGGCAATAATTGAGCCAAATAATGGGGATTCTTCACTGCGTTCAGA
>JACSSI010000799.1 GCA_014879345.1 Anaerolineae bacterium
TTTTATCTGTTAAAGTTCTATAAGGTTTTTAGTTAAAGGTTTACATAATCTGTTTTTAAATAAGGTTTAGATTCACACTGGTATGGCAAGATGGTTTGCCATACAAAGATGACTTACCGACCAGGTACAGTCGTAAACCTGTCAGGTCTAGATCGTTACACACCGCTAAAAGCATGAAATCCGCCATCGACAGGCACGATGGTGCCCGTCACAAAAGCGGAAGCGGGAGAGAGCAGCCACAATGTTGCGCCGAGCAAATCTTCAGGATTGCCGAAGCGCCCCATCGGCGTGTTGTCGATGATTTTCTGACCGCGTGGGGTTAATTTGCCCGTTTCTTCATCAGTGAGGAGGAAGCGGTTTTGATTGGTGAGGAAGAAGCCCGGGGCGATGGCGTTGACGCGGATGTGGGGCGAATATTCCTGCGCCATATGGACTGCCAACCACTGCGTGAAATTGCTCACACCAGCTTTGGCCGCTGAGTAAGCGGGAATGCGGGTTAGCGGCGTGAAGGCGTTCATCGAAGAGACGTTGAGGATAATACCCTCGCCCTGCTCGGCCATGATTTCGCCAAATACCTGGCTGGGCAGGATTGTGCCCATAATGTTCAGGTCAAACACAAAATCCATCGCCTCTTTAGGCAAATCAAAGAAACGGTTATCAGGGTTGGTGGTGGCTTGGGGATGATTGCCGCCCGCAGCGTTGATGAGGATGTCAATTTGACCGTAAGCAGATTGTATAAGCTGTGCGGCTTCCATGAGTACGTTGCGATTCAATACGTCGGCATAGGCGACCATGTATTTGCCGGGGCCAGCATCCATCGGGGTTTTGAGGGCTTCGGGCAAATCGGGATTGCGGTCGAGGACGGCGACGTTTGCGCCGCAGCCGACGAGCGCACAAGCAATTTCGCCACCTAACACGCCTGTACCGCCGGTAATAACGGCCGTTTTTCCCCTAAAATCATACCATTTTGTTAGCTGCTGCAAGTTCATGTTCTGCTCCAATTGTGATGAAAGTGACCCAGTCGGTCTACCCGTTCAAAGGTATGAGCGCCAAAATAGTCGCGCTGGGCTTGAATGAGATTGGCTGGTAAACGGCCGTTGCGATAACTATCAAAATACCCCAACGAAGCCATCGTACCCGACATAGAAATGCCAAGCTGAACGGCCGTGCCCACCACCAGCCGCCACGCTTCTTGCCGTTGGGCAATGGCCTGGCTAATCTCCGCATCAAGCAGCAGATTGGGCAAATCGGGGTCTTGCTCAAAGATACGGGCAATATCGTCGAGAAAATCAGCGCGAATGATGCAGCCTGCCCGCCAAATCCGGGCGATTTCGGCCAAGTCTAAATCATAATTATATTCTTTTGAGGCGGCACGTAACAGTGCCATACCCTGCGCATAGGCGCAAATTTTGGAGGCATATAAGGCGGCGTGAACTGCTTCGATCAGGGCTGTCGTGTCTCCCTGGTAGACTGTGCTTGGGCCGGTAAACATCTCGGCTGCGATTAGTCGTTCTTCTTTGAGAGATGAGAGTAAACGGCCGTTTACTGCCGCCGTCAACGTGGGAATCGCGGCGCCTACGTCAAGCGTATTTTGGCTTGTCCACTTGCCCGTCCCTTTTTGGCCTGCTCTGTCGAGAATAAGATCGAGTAACGGCCGTTGTGTTTCTTCATCCACATGCGTAAAAATATCGGCCGTAATTTCAATAAGGTAAGAAGCCAAAACACCCTTATTCCACTTGGCAAAAATTTCATGCAAGGTGGCATAATCCACACCTGCGCCATGATGAAGCAAGTCGTACGCTTCAGCAATCAACTGCATATCACCGTACTCAATGCCGTTATGCACCATTTTGACATAATGACCCGCACCTCCCGGCCCCATAAACGCCACGCAGGGTTTTCCGTCGTGGGCGCGGGCAGCCATCTTTAACAAAACTGGGGCAACAGCCTCATAGGAAGCGGCATCACCGCCAGCCATCAGGCTTGGCCCCCACAACGCCCCTTCCGCACCACCGGAAACACCCAGCCCCATGAAATGAAAACCCTCAGCAGACAGCGCTTGTGCCCGCCGTTCCGTATCCATGAAATAAGAGTTGCCACCATCAATGATCAGATCGCCCGGCTGCATCCAGGGCTTTAGTTCCTGAATGGCGATGTCAACCGGCTCACCCGCTGGAACCATAAGCAAAATATGGCGAGGCCGCGCCAACGCATCAATAAAATCACCAATGTTTGCAGCCACTTCAATCTGCTTGCCAACAGCCAGACTGGTCATCTTTTCACGAGCTGTATGGAAATGATCATAACTGACTACACGTATGCCATTTCGTTCAATATTTAAAGCTAAATTTTGGCCCATCACCCCCAGGCCAATGAGTCCAAATTGTTTTTGTGTCATCGTTTTTCCATTTTAATTTTAGAGATAATGCACCTTGCTATGGGTGCGGTTTAAAGTTATGTATGAGACTACAAAAGTCTGCTCAAATTTAATGCCAATTCGTATGGCAAGACTTTTGTAGTCTGCTTTGTTGCACAAAAACTAACCACCCCCCTTGCTATGAATTGCTTGACAACATTATTGGCTTTGCTGTACGGTTAATGCTGTTATCGTTACATTCACGTTAGCGCTAACGTGAATGTAGCATAGCTCATTGTTCACTGTCAAGTCCATTTTGGCAACAGGGTACGGTTTAAAGTTGTGTGTGAGACTACAAAAGTCTCCTCAAATTTAATGCCAATTCGTATTGGCAAGACTTTTGTAGTCTGCTTTGT
>JACSSI010000800.1 GCA_014879345.1 Anaerolineae bacterium
GTTCCCACGGAACATACCGTCGAACGCATCCGTGAGGTGCGCCGTGAAGCCAAACGTCGTGTCTTTTTACGCAACAGCCTCCGCGCTCTCAAGACAGTGGCTCCACTAGGCAACATCCGCAACATTGAATTTGTGGCGATTGTCGGTGGCTCTGGGCAGGATTTCGAACTGTCACAGATGTTGATGAACAAACTGGCTGAGTTCGGCACGGTGGTGGGCGCGGCCAATATTCGGGGCAAGCTGGGTACAGTGAACGCGGTAGCAACCGGGTTGGTACTGAGCTATATAGAAAGGCAGAAGGCGGGATAAGATGGCTCCTTTTGCACAAGAACGGCCGTGTATCCACGTCACCTTTTTGCCTGGCGCTGATGAAACGCTGTATCGCTGGGTGCAAATCGGCGCAGAAGAAGAAGGCGTGCCTTGCAAACTGGTTCATGAACAGGCAAGCGATCTCGTCGCTTTGGCTTACGCCGCCTCAAAAAGCTCTCGCTTCAACATTGGTTTAGGCGTGTCGGATTCTGAAGTGGTCTTGCATGAAATACACATGCCGCCAGAAAAGCCGGTGCTGTCATTCCAGTTTTCTGGCAAGGCAGATTTCTTTTGCAGATTGATGGGCGCAAACGCGGCCCGCATGATTATCCGCAAACCATTCCGCTTTGATGACGAACCTGCCCCATTTGAAAACGAAACGACTATTCAGGTTGCGGATGTACCCCCCTATACGCCACCACCAACTGTGGAAACAGCTTCAGTTGACCTAGCTGTTGATCCGGCTCAAGTTGCAAGAATCGTAGCTGTGGTCATTCAGAAAATACAAGAGAGAGGTCTCTCATGAAACAAGCATTGGGACTTATAGAAACAATTGGATTGGTAACTGCTATTGAAGCCGCCGACGCTGCCGTGAAAGCCGCCAACGTAATCCTGCTAGGCTTTGAAAATACAAAAGGTGGCGGCAAGATTACTATTAAATTTGTAGGTAACGTGGGTGCTGTGCAAGCGGCCGTTGCTGCTGGTGTTGCCGCCGCTTCCCGTATTGGCGAAGTGTATGGGCAACGTGTTATCCCCCGGCCTAGCGAAGAAATTGACGCGCTAATTCTCAATTTGGATCGTGGACGGGGTTTGGATGAGCCGAAAGCAGAGGCTCCCCAAGCAAAAGAAACCGCCAGCGCCCCAACGCCGGTTGAGCCACCTGAACCGAAGGTAGAAGAGGCGACTTGTGCCGCTACCACCAAGTCAGGCGAGCCTTGCAAGTTACCCGTCCAACCCGGTTCAAACTATTGCTTTGTGCATCGGAATCAAGCTGAGAAATAAAAGGGAAGGTATCCGTGACCACCATTATGAATCAACCCACGCGAAACCTAAATGGCACACAGTTCACTATTGAACGCATCTCAGAAGAAGTGATGCGTCGTCTGGCTGATATGCAAGAAGACATTCTCTTGCCAGAGTCGGATGAACCAGTGCCTGTTGTCAAAAATGGACAGCTTGAACTGGAAACGCCGATTGGCGTCTCCGTGCGGCATGTTCATCTTTGCCCGGAACATGTGGAAATTTTGTTTGGCAAAGGGCATGACTTGAGTGTCTACAACGAGCTGTACCAGAAAGGGTATTACGCCGCTCGTGAGCAGGTGATGGTTGTTGGACGCAAACGATGCATTGAAAAAGTGCGTGTGCTGGGGCCAACCCGGCCGTATTCGCAAGTGGAGCTGTCTCAGACGGATGCGTTGGTGATTGGCATGAGATTGCCCATCGCTACCAATGGCGCAGACCCGGCTTGCCAGCCTATTACGCTTGTGGGGCCGGAAGGCGCAGTGACATTGCCCGGCAAAGGTGGCGGCGGGGCCTTTATCGCCCGCCGGCACATTCATTTGAGCGATGTTACGGCCGAAAAACTGGGCGTGAAGAGCGGTGATTTGCTTGATTTGCGTATTGATGGCGCTCGCCCCACGACGTTACACGACATTCTGGTGCGGGTGAAAGCTGGCTGGTTTACGGAAGTGCATCTGGATACGGATGAAGGCAATGCTGTGGGTTTACGCAGTGGACAGAGTGGCACGTTGATTGTGCCGAGATAACAAGAATTCACCCCCTCCCTAACCCTCCCCCGAAGGGAGAGGAGATATGAGCTTCCCCTCCTGTTGGGAGGGGACTGAGGGGAGGGAAAAGAGGAATTAATTGTGGAACAGGCATTGATGGATGAAATTGTAGCCAAAGTCGTGGCATTGGTGCGGGCGAAGATGATCGCTGGTGTGCCGAAGAAGCGGGTGCTGATGCTGTTTAGCGGCGCCAGCACAGGCTACGTGGTGGGCATGGATACGATTCGCATGCTCACGCAGGCTAATCATGATCTGACTGTTTTCATGACGGCTTCTGCCATACACGTTGTCGGAGAGGAGAACGTGCATCGGGCAGGGGCTAAAGAAATTATCAGCCCAAACCAGTGGGTTAATACCCCAGGGTTGGTACGGGATACTGATTTGGTGTTAGTCCCCACGTTGTCCATGAACACGGCCGCTCGTCTGGCGCTGGGGTTGATGGATTCGTTGTTTTCTACGCTGGTTTTAGGTGCGTTGTTGGCAAATAAACCAGTCGTCGCTATCTGTGATGGTGCGGATCCGTATGGCAATGGCGGTCTGATTTTTAGTGATGATTTTGTTGGTTCTCCCGCATTACGGGCAAAGATGGTGGATAACTTAAGCACCCTTATTGATTACGGCGTTCATCTGGTTGATGAAGCGCAATTTGTACCGCAGGTGATTCGTCAGATGCAAG
>JACSSI010000801.1 GCA_014879345.1 Anaerolineae bacterium
TAAGCGAACGGCCGTTACTTCATCACCGTACATCTCAACATCTTTCTGCTCAAGGGGCTGCAAGGTATTTTCAGTCATCAAGTTTCCACAAATGCTAATTATTCAGTTTCTTCTTCATCCGGTAAGTCTTCAAAACCGCCACTATCATCCCCATTTTCAGCCGCTTCGTGGCTCATACCGCGCAGAACAAACGAGTACCAAATCAGTACAAGCGCAATAAACAGCAAGAAAAAGCCAAAACCATAAACGACTAATCCCACCGTCAGCATTGGCATCAACATTAGCACCAGTGCCGTCAACAGATAGCCGACACCAATTATGATGTGAGACCCGTCTTTATGCCCTTCACGACGCACATGAATCCCTTTATAGATTTCCAAAACGCCACTGCCCAGTGTCAGGGCAGCCAGGATAACGATCATCAATTCTGGCGCAATTTCTGCAATCTTCAGCGGATTGAGCATCACCAACAACCCCGCCACGACACCAATCAAACCGATGAGGATATCAAGCCACCATTTGGAGTTGTCCATGCGGTGGATGAAACCGCCCACAGCCGCCCATACACCGCTGACAAACAGGAAACCACCAGCGAAAATGGTCATGATGAGCAGGGTTGGCTCAGTCCAGAACAGCATCAATAACCCAACAATGCCGATGAAAACACCTCGTAGTAAGACAACCCACCAGGTTGAAGCCATTAATTTGTTCATTTCTTTATCGTATAAAGTCATTATATTCCTCCTTAGTCGCTGACGGATAGCGGTCAGCTTAGTTAGAGGCAATTGTAGCGCAGGGGGGCAAGGTGGCAAAGTTGCAAAGCGGCAGCGTTATCACGTGCTTGCATTACTATTCGTAAAAAAGCTCTCGGGTGAGAAACCAGGCTCCATAGCGATCATCTGAGTCTTTAGGAGAACGGTCGTAATAGAATTCAAAACAACGGCCGTTTTGCACCCGCACCCTAAAATAAAACCGCCCCACACCCCAGGAACCACGTTTCGCCGCCTTAGCTTGATTGGCAGGACGCATATTGCCAGTCATACGTCCCCGCCGTTGATAATCCTTCCACTCTTCCAGGATATCCTGCACATGGAACGCCTCATCACCCCAAATAAAACCATTCGGACAGTGCGGTTTCTTGGATATAGGCGGCGGGGTGTGAAATACGGGAACCATCGGTTCGCCGATGAAACGAGAATCCATCATCATGATTGAAGATTAAAGATTGTTGATTGAAGACTTGGCAAACACGATCAATCTTTATTCATTAATCCTCAATTTCTCCTCAATTTCCTGCTCTAAACGCTCAATCTCCTGCTTCAGTGTTGCTTCTTCCTGGCTGAGCAGATGCAGACTGTTTTCCGTAGCTTCCAGGCGGTCAACATATTGGCTGCGCACCCGCCCTTCTTTGCCTTCGCTGGTGAGCGCCTGCATGTTGCCCTGTATTTGCCTTTGCGCCTCATAAATCTTTTGGCGCTCCTGGTCAATTTCGGTGAGGCGCTGTTTGTGGAGGCTTATTTTCTCCAGAAGCGCCAAAATTTGGGCGATGAGATCATGAGTGCGCCGGTCAATGAGTCCCTGGCCTAGAAAACGCTGTAGGTTTACATAAGATTGGCGCTGGATTTCCTCGCGCCGCTGCACAAGACGACGCGTTTTGACCCGCAGCGTCAGTTCCGTTTTGGCCACGACTTCGACGGCAAAACGCACACCGTCTTCGGTGGTTTCGGCCGGTTCCGGCGTATCAAACAGGTCATAATAGGCGTTACGGGGATGCTCGATGAGGATACTCATGGGGGAGGCGGTGGTATTGTTGATCTGGTACGCACGCCAGCGGATGTCCCATTCTTCAAACAGAAGGTAAGCACCTTGAATAGACAGGCCATAAAGCTGTGTTTCGGCGCCATTTTGTTCGCGCACACGCACCCCCAGTTCCACAGCGTAAGGGATGATGAACTCAGCGCCATCGGCGGTGAAGGGGAGGACCGCTTCACCCACGTAATCGCCGCCTTCGATGACGGTGGCGGGGCCACGTTCCAGCGTTAGGCCGGTAGTGTTGGTGGTGCGCAAGGTGGCGATGGGATGAGCGGCCAGTTTGGCGCTGTTGTAGATGAGTTCTTTGCGGTAATCCAGAGTGGTGGAAATGATGGGAACCATCGCCGATTGGCCGCGCCCAACGCTGACGGGCGTGGTGATGTGATATTGGAACAGTTCACCCATGGCTTCGCCACTGGTCGAGACGGAAACGGAGTCTGCCATCTCTTTGCGTGACATTTTACGTGCCAGGGGTTGTGGCGATGGGGCGGCGGGAGCGGCCATTGCCCGCATTTGCATCGGTTCGGCTTCGGCAAAGGCGGCTGCTCCGGCGACCAAATCGACTGGGCCAGGGGCGACGCGGGATTTTTCTTCGATTAACGGCCGTTCCGGCGTAAATGGTGTATACAAATCATACACAAACGAAATCGGCATCCCGGCAACGAGAGAGAGGGAAATCTCACTTAGTTCCTCTTCCAGGCGGTTGTCGAAAATGCCCCAACCTAACAGCAGCGCTTTTGGCCCATCTTCCGCTTCGGGGTCAGCGACGAGGCGGTAGCTGACACGCCAGGTGGGCGCCGGCGCAATGTAGCTGACAGAGAGATCATGCTCGCCCGGTGTCAGGCGAATGGTCACATCGCGGTATTCTTCTTGGGTTTGGGCGACCTGGAGGAAAAAGCGCAAATCGGCCGCGCCCCGTTCGTCGAGGATGTCGGCACTTTGCACGCGGTTGAG
>JACSSI010000802.1 GCA_014879345.1 Anaerolineae bacterium
TTGCCGTAAGGGGATTCGTACCCTTCAACAGGCAAACCAAAATCATTGGCAACACTGGGGTCGCCCTGGTTGACATAAATCATATTGGGCAAAAACTGCGCCCACTCGCCATAGAGCAAATCACCCTGGCGCATTGTGCGGAAATTCTCGCCGTTGACCCACACCAAATCGACAGAGCCATCTTCATCGCGTCCTGCTTCTTTTTCGCCTAAAACTTTATTGACATATTCAGGAGAATCAGCCACCGGCACTAAATTCAAAGTGATGCCATACTGCTCATTTACCGCTTGCCCCACAGTTTCAATCACCCACTTGTTGATCAAGTCGCTGCCGCCCCACATGTAAAAGTTGACTTCTTGGCCGTTAGCTTCCGCCACGATGTCGGCCCAGGTTTGGCTGTCGTAACCGGGTGGGGAATTGGCGCCGGCGGGTGCTGTTTCTGGCATATCCGCCTCGGCTGCCAAGCTTGTTGAAGCGGTGGCTGAGCCTGTCGACGCGGTGGCTGAGCCTGTCGAAGTGGTGGCTGAGCTTGTCGAAGCCGAGCCTGCCGCAGTGGGTGGCGGTTCCACTATTTGTTCTACTCCCAACGAACAAGCAGATAACAAAAAAAGCAATAAGACAACAGACAAGAATAAAATTTTTGAATTTTTCACCACGACCTCTTTTCCTTTTTGATTGGTGTAAAACGTTGATTTCCCGGGCAATAGCCAGTGGCTTTGATGATGCTACCCTCCATATTCTTACACAAATTCCTTACAAAAGGCTAACAAGGTTCCAATCGCCCCTCAAGACCTGACAGGTTCATTAACATATTCGTCAAGCAAAAGAACGTGCCGTGAAAAGGCACCTGAAATGAAAAATACAGGAGTAATTCTGTCGGGTCTGCCCGTGGTGGCTGATTATTGGTAGAATGAAAGTAGAAACTTTTTCATACAAAGAAGCCAAGGACACAGTGAAAAAGGGTAAAGGGCTTTCTTTGTTCTTTTCATCCTTTGTCCCTTTGTATTAAAAAAGATTAACAGGAGACGATATGACCGAAAAAGATATTTTCCAGAATAAAAATTATTTGCGTGACCAACAATACAAAGATTCTAGCAACCTGGATGCGCGGGCTAACTTGCATCGGCTTTACAGTACCAGTCCGCTGGAATGGCATAGGTGGGTGTTTGCGCAGCTCGACTTGCAGCCAGGCATGACGGTGTTGGAATGTGGCTGCGGGCCAGGCTGGCTGTGGCGAAACAATCTGGATCAGATCCCTGAAAACTGCCAGATTACGCTTTCTGATTTTTCGGATGGCATGGTGGCAGAAGCGGCAGCGGCGTTGGCTGACACGGGGCATGATTTCCGTTTTCAAACTGTCAATATAGAAGCCATTCCCTTTGCCGATGACAGTTTTGACATAGTGGTGGCAAATCACATGCTTTATCATGTACCCAATCTGGCGGCGGGTTTGGCTGAAGTGCGGCGGGTGCTGAAGGAAAACGGCCGTTTCTATACAGCCACCAATGGCGCAGACCATATGCGTGAACTTAAAGAACTCGCCCTGCAATTCGCGCCTGAATCTACCCAGTTTGAATGGCCGCAGCTTACGTTTCGCTTGGAAAACGGCCGTTCCCTGCTATCTCCTCCCTTCGCCCACATCGATCTCCTACCCTACGAAGACAGCCTGGAAGTGACCGAAGTTGAACCATTGATGGCCTACATCCAGTCGATGACCTTGTTGCAGGTTATAGGCAGGGCTGAAGAAACGGCCAGTCCTGAGCGTACCGAAGGAACCGTTGCCATACTCAACCAACTCAGAGCCTACCTCACACAAGAAATCGCAAAAAACGGCTCCTTCCACATCACCAAAAATTCCGGCCTCTTCACCGCCTATTAGAAACGTGATAAGCTTGCATTTGAAATCTAAACAACTTATTTGAGATTAGAGATTGGCGCTTCACCCAACCTCTATCTCTATCTCTAAACTCTAACTTTATGGACAAATACTTCATCACCATCGCTGGCAACATCGGCGTCGGCAAATCAACACTGGTACGCCTGCTCTCCCAGCGGCACGATTGGGAACCCGTCTTTGAAGCCGTCGAAGAAAATCCCTATCTGGCCGATTTTTATCAGGACATGCCGCGCTGGAGCTTCCAGTCACAAGTCTTCTTCCTGTCACGCCGCTTGCGCCAGCATAACGGCTTGCTCAAATACAAAAAATCCGTCATCCAAGACCGCAGCGTCTACGAAGATGCTGAAATCTTTGCGCGGAATTTGTATGACCAGGGCAACATGGGTAACCGTGATTGGGCCTGCTATTTCGACTTGTACCGCACCCTGGCTGCCATGCTGCCCGCGCCTGACCTTGTCATTTACCTCAAAGCAGACATGCCCACGCTGCGTCGTCGTATTGCTATGCGCGGTCGTGAATACGAGCAGAACATCGACGAAAAATACCTGGAACGCCTTAACCTTCTCTATGATCGTTGGGCCGAAGGTTTCCGCTTATGCCCAGTGCTAACCGTCGATACCAACAACCTCAATTTTGTGCAAAACGACGAACATTTAGACCAGATTTGGCAAAAGATCGTTGAGCGGTTGCAAGGCAAAGATTATCTGACGTTGGAGTGATTTTTGTGGCGCGTCGTTACGAATAATGCCTGCCACTTGCAACGCGCCACTTGCTACCATTAAAATATGCCAGCAATTCTCAATTTAGCGACGCTACAAGGTAGGGGCGGGATGGCGCGGCGACTATTCGCCGCAACAA
>JACSSI010000803.1 GCA_014879345.1 Anaerolineae bacterium
AAACTGGTTTAATGAACGAGAAGAAAATCTGGTAGGAGCTATTGCTGGAGCGGTAGCCGCGGCCGTGCGCCAGGTGTTTTTGTTTGTAGATTTAGAAGAAGTAAACCGCTTAAGTGAACGACTGAACAGCACTACGTTTGAAAAAGTTCAGGATGTTGTTGAACTTGTTCACCAATCAGCGACTCAGTTGATGGATACGAACAATATGTATATTGCCCTGTATGATGATTACTCAGATACAGTGCGGTTTAGCTTGTTTTATGAAGGGGGTAAAAAGTTTAACGTAGAGACAGATATTAGACTTCGACCACGACAAGCTGGCAAAGGTAAAACTGAAGCGATTATTCGTAGCAAGGAACCTCTTTTCCATCCAACTAAAGAAGATCACATAGCGTGGTATAAACAGGAAGGGAATCAAGATTATATAAAAGACGTTAAGATGGCTTCCTGGATTGGTGTGCCTATGCTCGTAAATGATAAGGTGATTGGTGTTGTAGCTACATATCACCCCACTGCCGATTACGTATATAGCCGTGATGATTTGGCTAGTTTGCAGATTATGGCAAACCAGGCAGCGATTGCTATTAGTAATGTACGGCTGGCACAACAGCGTAAGCTGCGTGAAATGGGTCAACTCCTGTCTGCACAAATCTATTTGCCTGAATCTGAATTGCTAGAAATACTTTACACACAGACCAAAGAATTAATGAATGCCGAGTACATGTATATTGCATTGTATGATCAGGCTACAGATATGATCCGTTTTGGGTTTGCCATGAGACCAGAAGGTCGCGTTGATGTGGAGCGAAACGAAAAATGGAAACCGCGTCGCGCTAAAGATGGAAAGGGCAAAACGGAATGGATTGTTAACAATCAAAAGCCTTTGTTCCATCCTACAGTGCGGGAGGGTAATGAATGGTATAAAAAAGCCGGTTTTGAACCAGCCACTGGTTCTAGCGATGGCTCATGGGTTGGTGTGCCCATGCTTACACAGCAAGGAAACGTGGTTGGCGTTATCTCAGTTTCCCATCCAGGTGAAGAAACCAAGGATGAAGATGGCGAAATTATTGGATATACAAATGAATACCTTTACGATAGCCATGACCTGCAATTACTAGAAACACTTGCTAAAGCGGCTGCGAACGCTTTAGAGAATGCCCGCCGTTATCGAGAGGCACAAGCTTCGCAGGAACTTGGCACTTTAGGCACGGCAATGGGGGCTATTCAGCATCGTATCAACAATACACTCAATATCGTTTCCCCTAATGTTGAGCGCCTTCGTAAACGAGTTGATCCCACGGATGGCGAAATTAGCGAAATCCTTGATATAATAGACAGGAACGTTCACTATACATCGCAAATTATTCATCGTATACAAGAAGCCCTTCGCGGAGAACAACAGACAACGAATCTAAATGGTATTCTCCAAGAGGTGGCTAATCAAGCATCTGCACAATGGCGTGCAGATACAGGTATTGCTGATATAGTTGTTACCACAAATCTAGACGATGCGGTGCCATTGTTTAAAGGATCGAGTGGGCAAATTTACGAAGTGTTTACGAATTTGACAAACAATGCTTATCGAGCTATGCCAGAAGGTGGAAAACTTAATATAATAAGCAAGCTTGACGGGAATATGATTTTAGTAAGGGTTATAGACACGGGGTCTGGTATTCCAAATAAAATACTATCACGTCTTTTTGAACGACCAGTTCCATCTAAAGAAGCTGGTGGTACATCTGGATTAGGTTTGTTTTTAGGCTCATTAATTGTGCAAAGCCTAGGCGGTAGTTTGAAAGTAGAAAAGACCGGGGCAGAGGGGACGACTATGTTGGTGCAGTTCCCAGTACCGCGTTCTTAACTAGGAGGTAGGTATCATGAAATTACGAATCCTACTCATTGACGATGAACCTCGATGGATTGAATTTGCACGTCGTGATTTAGAGTCTTTTGAGATAGTAGTTGCGACGAGTCAGGAAGAAGCAGAAGCGGAATTGGAAAAAGACCGATTCACTTTGGTTATTGCTAGTTCTCGTTGGTTATCTGTTTTGGAGTTGATTCGGGATAAATATGCTGATAAGCAGGTTATGGTAACTACCATCAAGCCTACTCCAGAAGAAGCCCTCAATGCATACCGCCGGGGTGCCGTAGACTATATTCCAAAATCTTTCGCTAACCAAGAGTTGTTGGAACATGTAAAAAAAGTTGTACCGACAGCATAAGGAGCATTACTAATGCCCACTCTAGAAAAACCTAGAATTCTTGTCGTGGACGATAATGAAGATTGGCAAAAAACGGTTCGGGGAATGTTGAAAGACGAAGGGTATGATGTTGCAATTGCCGGAACATTTGAGGATGCACACGCACTTTTAATTAGTCAATCGTTTAACTTAGCTGTTATTGATATGCGTCTTGATGATCCAGATGAAGAAAATATCGATGGCATAACACTGGCTAGAATAATTCATAAGAAGTGGCCGCATATTCAAACTGTCATTATTACCGGATTTGATACTCCTGGCACAGTGGATGAGGCAATGAAACCGTCTTCTGAGGGTCGCTTAGTTCATGATTACATCTTAAAAAAAGATGCTAACGAGCTTCTTTTGCCAACAATTCAGCGATTATTGAGTGAATCAGTAAACTCCTAAGTTGTTGACTAAAATGAGTAACGGCCGAATCCTGGTAGTTGATGATCTACCTGATGTGCGTGCTACTGTAGTGGGCATGCTTTCTGATGAGGGGTATGAT
>JACSSI010000804.1 GCA_014879345.1 Anaerolineae bacterium
GCAAGGCCGCTGTTGTCCAGATCGCCATACTCTGGCGCTCCTTCGCCTACCAGGATGTTGACCATGTGTTCTGCGTGCCGTTTGCCGCCTTCCAGGTTGCCTGCGGCCAAATCATCGAGCATAAAACCGGCATGGTCGATAGCCAACCCAGTTTGCCCCATTAAGTTGGCAGTAAGACCAGAGTCGGGGGTGAGCAAACTTGTCACAGCGGCGTTTGTTTCTGGAGAGAGGCCGCCTATGTAAACGGCCGTTCCCGTTGGCTCGCTGCCCGCAGTTTCTTCTAATGAAACCACCAGCCGATCATGTTGGGAAAAAGTTTGTTCGTCCGCAGGGAAATCGGCGTGGATTTGGTTGTTTGCCACTGGCAGGGAGCCGAGCAGGGCAATGCTGCCAGTTGATTCATTAAGCAGCCAGGCATAATAATCCGTGCCGACAGGTGGCAGCGGCACATCGTTGAGGGTGAGGGTAAGGCTGTCAGGGGCAAATTTCAGCGTGCCGACTGGACTGTTTTCGGCTGAGTTTGCGCCGTTTTCTGCCACATAACTGCGTGCCAGCCAGCTTAAACCGTTCTCGTAAACGGCCGTTATGCCTCCTTCACCTGCCAAAGCATCCACCACACCATTGCCATCATTGTCTGATCCCTCTCGTAGCTGTTGTAGAAGGAGTTCCAGTTCATCAGCAAATGGTTGGGCCTCTGCGGCGGTATCTGTGGCAAACAGTTTGAGCGCCAGAGCTTGCGCATTACTGCGTATAGCGATACTGTTTTCCAGAGAGCGCACCGTTTTTTCAGCACTGCCCTGACTGAAATGGGAGGGGGGAACAGCCTCTCGTGCGGCATTGGCAGAATCGATGGCAGATTCAAGATGGACGCGCACCCCAACATCATTGCCCGGATTTTGGGCAGAGCCATCGCCATCCAGATCACCAAAATCTGCGCCGTCTGCCCCGTCCAGAATATTGATGACATGTTCGGCGTGAACGAGAGCTATCGCTAAGTTTCCGTTTGCCAGCTCATCCCGCAAGAAGCCAGTGTGAGCCTGCGCGATGGCAAGTTGGGCGTCGGCGTTGGTTACGTGGTCGTTGAGCAGCGTCGCCATTGCTGACCGGTAATCATCTGGCAAGGTTTTTTCATAGATGATAGGCCCAGAAATTTCAGTGACGGTTCCGCTGGGTTCCATGCTGATGACGAAGCTACTGAAATCGGTCACATTGCTGCCTTCAAGTGGTAATGACAAACGGCCGTCTGGCGGCAAAACGCCCAGAGAGCGCTGCCCACTCTCGCTGACAAACCACAGGATATAGTTTGTTTCCGGGGCAGGCAGTTGGATGTGATCCAGCAAAAATGTGAACGTGCTGGCTGACTGTCCTGGCTGATTGCTGAAGTTGATATCAAGGACGGAAAAAGCTTGCTGGGCAATGTCAATCTCGGGTAGATTTTCTACGGGTTCGGCGGTGGGTTCGGTGGTAGCAACGGCCGTTGTGGGGGCTTCTTCGATGATTTCGGGAAGTGGTGTCGGCTCTATGGTGGGGACAGTGGTTGGTGTGGGAACGGCCGTTTCCGTTTCCACAATTGCCACAACTTCACTGACGCCTGTGACCGTCACCGCTGGTTCAGAAGTTTCAGCTCCTGTTCCCGCATTAAACACCATCATCCCCAGCCCGGCAATCACCACAATACCGATCAATACACCACCAATAACAAGCCATTTTTTACTTTTGGCCGCTTCCGGTTTGGCGGCGGGTGTGGCAACTGTAGCGTGGTCAATAACTGGTTGACTGGCTATCGTGGTAGCGCCGCTGCCATCAAGTTTTTTGATAGCCTCCAGCATCTCCTGGGCATCGGCAAAGCGATCATTGGGGTCTTTGGCAAGGGCTTTCACCAAAAACGCTTCCAACGCTGGCTCAATATCGGGCTTGAATTCAGAGGGCAGGGGCAGGGGGTCGTTAGCCTGTTTGATAAGCACGCCATATGGCGTATCAGCCACGTGCGGGGTGCGCCCCGTTACCATCTCGTACAGCACCGCCGCCAGACTGTAAAGGTCTGCACGATGGTCAGCCGGTTCACCCTTGATGACTTCGGGCGGCATATAGGCGGGCGTGCCTAGCAGTGTGCCGCTGACCGTCAGTTTTGCTTCATTTTTCAGCCGGGCCATGCCAAAATCAGTTAAGATGACTCGCGTACGAGCTTTATCGCTGAACATGACATTGGCCGGTTTAATATCACGGTGAATCATGCCGCGCTTGTGGGCATAGCTAAGGGCATCACACAGACGGCTGGCGATGGATAGTGCTTCTGATAAGGGTAGTTCGTTTTCTTCGCTCAGGTAGTCGTGCAACGTGCCACCGGACAAGAAATTCATCACCATATAGTAGTCGCCATGCGCTTCATCAAAATCGATGACATTGACGATATTGGGATGTTGCAACTGGCCGATGGCTCTGGCTTCGCGGTGGAAACGCTCCCGAAAATCTGCCGAATCTGCCAGATGCCGGTGCATGACCTTGATAGCGACATCCCGTTCTACACCACTTTGGAATGCCTTGTATACCTCTGCCATGCCACCACTGCCGAGGCGTTCGGTTAGTTTGTATTTGCCTAAAGTAGTACCTGATAAGTCCATAGTTTTGCCGATTTATTTTGTTTGACGCTATGGCTCACCCTGGTATGTATACTCGCTGCGGTTAGTTTTTGTGTAACAAAGCAGACTACAAAAGTCTTGCCAATGCTAATTGGCATTAAATTTGA
>JACSSI010000805.1 GCA_014879345.1 Anaerolineae bacterium
AAACGGCCGTTACCCATCTTCATATCCCAGCTCTCAACCTCCACAAACCCGTGCATACCATTCCTTTGGAAAACGGTATCTGGAATGTAGCGGACTTGGGCAGTGACGTGGGCTGGTTGGAGACAACGGCCGTTGCTCCCGATGAAGCACACGCAATGGTCTTCGTGGGCCACATGACCTACGCCGACGACAACCTGCTCGAACAAGGTGCCTTCGCCGATATTCCCGCGCTGCCATATGGCACCGAAATTATCCTGGACACCGCCACCGGCTCCCACACGTACCGCGTCGATGCCGTGCGCCGTGTTTCCCCAGACGACACAGACGCCCTCTACCAGGAATCAGGCAGCACCATTCTCCTGCTCACCTGCGCCGACTGGAATCCGCAACAGGGCGTTTATGAGCATCGTTTATTGATGCGTGCCTCTAAAGTAAAGTGAACTGTTTTCAGTATGCAGTGAACAGTTTAGTCGAGAATGACTGTTTACTGAAAACTGTACACTGTAAACTGACATTTCAGCTATAATCCGCTCCCATGAAAGGGCGAACACTACTATTTCTTTTCCTGATTTTCATCATGGCAGCTTGCGGAGTCGAAGGGTTTCCTACAATTCAGGACGCTTACGAAGAAGTCACCATCACCCCCACGCCAGAAGACACACCTGAAGCCACCCCTCCCGCGATGCTGGAAGATGCCGGCGGCATTGGCCGCGCCTTCTATCGTGCCTGGGAAATGGGAGATTTACTCGGCATGTACAGCCTGCTCTCACCACAAAGCCAGACGCTGGTAGCCAGCCAGGATTTTGTAGCGCGGTATGACGACGCCATGAGAACAGCCAACGTGCAGGCCATCACCGCCCAGCCGCTCTCTCTGATTCAAGATGGCAACAATGCTGAAATGGGCGTGCGGGTAACGTGGAAAACGGCCGTTTTCGGCGACATCGTCCGTGAATTTGAAGTGCCACTCGTCTACCAAGACCAGCGCTGGGGCATCGTGTGGCATGAAGGACTCATCCTGCCCGAACTGGCAGGCGGCAACCGGCTCAATCTCGACATGCGCATCCCGGCCCGCGCCAACATCTACGACAAAGAAGGCCGCGCCCTGGCCTACCAGGGAACTGCCCTCAAGCTAGGCGTTATCCCCGGCCAAATTGAAGATGAAACAGGACTGCTCAACGCGCTCAGCCCTGCATTGGGCAAATCACCCGAAGAAATCAAAGAAATTTATGCCGCCGCTCAACCTGATTGGTATTGGCCGTTAGGCGAAATCAGCGAAACGGTGATGCAAGAAAACGCCGCCGCCTTACAGCCCTATATCGGCAAAGGATTGGCGCCGCCAGAACAACGGCTGACCCGTCTCTACGCGCCACAAGGAGCCGCGCCCCACATCGTTGGCTACGTTGGCCCCATCCCTGCGGAAACCGTTGAAACCTATCTTGAACAGGGTTACGATGGGGATGAAACAGTCGGTTTAGCTGGACTGGAAGCGTGGGGGGAAGATTATCTCAACGGTGAACGGGGCGGCACGCTGACCGTCGTTGGCGCAAATGGCGATTACATCACAACCATCGCCGAAGTAGCGCCCCAACAAGCCAGGAGCATCTTTACCACACTCGATTATGAATTCCAGGCGGCCGTTGAACAAACCCTGGCAGAAGCCATTGAAAGTTATCCGGGCGCATCCGCCGGTTCAATTGTGGTCATGGATGTGAACACGGGCAATCTCAAAGCCATCGCCAGCTATCCCTCTTACGATCCGGCCGTGTTCAACTCGCTAGACGATGACGCGCTGGCTCAATTAGCTGTGGTGTTGAATGATCCACAACGGCCGTTGCTCAACCGAGCCACCCAGGGTGCATACCCCTCCGGCTCCCTGTTCAAAATCATCACCCTCTCCGCCGCCATCGAAAGCGGTCTCTACACCGCCGACAGCCGCTACACCAGTATCGGCACCTGGAATGGTTTGGGTGACAACTTCATCAAAACGGATTGGCTGCAAGGAGGGCACGGCACCATCAGTATGCGCCAGGCGCTCGTCGTTTCCTGCAACTCCTGTTTTTATGATGCTGGCATGAACATGGACAATTGGGACAATACCTTCTTCCCCAACATGGCAAAAGGCTTTGGCCTGGGATCAAAAACCGGCATCGAAGTCAGCGAGTCGGCCGGAACCATCCCTGATCCAGAGTGGAAAATGAACAACATCGGCGAAGGCTGGGCCACCGGTGACGCTGTCAATATGGCGATTGGGCAGGGGTTTGTGCAGGTGACACCACTGCAATTTGTCGATTTGGTCGCCGCCATCGCCAATGGTGGCACGCTGTACACACCTTCTGTCGTAGACCGCATCGGGGCAGGTGCCGGGCTTCCTGAAGAAACGCTTTCGCCTGAAGTTCGCGGGCAACTGCCCATTTCAGAAAGCACCCTGGCAACCCTGCGCTCTGCCATGTTTGATGTGGCAAACAGCGGCTCTGGCACGGCCACCCACCAATTCCTGGAACTGCCTGTACCCGTTGCTGGCAAAACTGGCACCGCCGAAGACCCGCCGCGCAATTCGCACGCCTGGTTCGCTGGTTATGCCCCTGCTGCACCTTATACCCAACCAGATGGCACGCTCATCGAAAATCCAGAAATTGCCATCGTGGTTATGATTGAAAATGCGGGTGAAGGCTCGGCTGTAGCAGCACCCATCTTCCGCCGCATTGTGGAATTGTATTATGATATTCAGCCACAACGGCCGTT
>JACSSI010000034.1 GCA_014879345.1 Anaerolineae bacterium
CCGGGATTACCTGGTGAACTGTCTGCGCTCGGTTTGCAAAGAAGGGCAGCGTTCTGGCTTGAGTATTGACACATGGGTGGTGGATAATGCTTCTACTGATGGTACAGTGCCTTATTTGCAGAGTCTGTTTTCACAGATTAACCTCATTAACAATGAGGAAAATGTGGGGTTTGCCGCCGCTAACAACCAGGGTATGAAGGCGGCCGCTTATAAAGAACCACGTTATTACTTTTTGCTCAATCCAGATACGATTGTGCGTGAGGGCGCTATTGCCCAGTTGGTGAAATTTCTAGACAAACGGCCAAATGTAGGTATGGCGGGCACGCGTCTGGTTTACAGCGACGGCCGTTTTCAGCACAGCGCCTTCTATTTTCCCGGTATCACCCAGTTGGCCTTCGACCTGTTTCCCATGCCTGCTCGTTTGTATGAAAGCCGCTGGAACGGCCGTTATAAACCCAGCCAGTTCCGCTTGAACAGCAAACCCTTCGCCATCGACCATCCGCTGGGCGCCTCTATGATGGTGCGTGCCAGCGTGGCGGAGGCCACGGGCGGCTTTGACGAGTCTTACCACATGTATTGCGAAGAGATTGACTGGAGTTGGCGTATCCATCAGGGTGGTTGGGATGTTTACGCTGTGCCAGCGGCTGAAATCGTGCATTTTGGCGGCGAAAGTTCCAAGCAGATTCCGGCTCGTACGGTTGTCAACCTGTGGCGCAGTCGTGCCCAGCTCTACGACAAACATCATGGTCGTCTGACTCACGCGGTAGCCAGGAAAATGGTGCGTTTGGGCATGGCTAAAAAAGCAGCCAAAACCACTGATCCCAAACTGAAAAACGCCTACCAGGAAGTGATCAAAATCTGGTCAAACGGCCACTCTGAAACGACTGCCATTACCGAAGTTGCCTCCCCCAATGAACCAGCCTGAGCCAGCCAATCATCAATCGTCAACCCTTCGACAAGCTCAGGACAAGGTCGTCAATCCCAAAATAGAATTAACGGCCGTTATCCTCACCTACAACGAATCCGCCCATATCACCGACTGCATCCAAAGCCTGCACTGGGCTGATCGCATCCTCGTATTTGATTCGCATAGCGAAGATGATACAGTAGCCTTAGCCGAAGTGGCTGGCGCAGAAATCGGCCTGAGCAAGTTTGAGAACTACGCCCAGCAGCGCAACGCCGCCCTCGACAGCATCAGCACCGATTGGGTCTTTTTTGTGGATGCAGATGAACGCGGCACACCGGAACTGGCGGCCGAAATTCGGCGGGTGATAGCCCAACGGCCGGAGCGCGGCTGGGAAGTCCCCCGTCACAACTATATTTTTGGCAAGCTAACGCTGGGGGCGGGCTGGTATCCTGATTATCAGGCGCGACTGTTTAAGCATGGCAGCGTGCGCTACGAGCGCCCTGTGCATGAATTGGCGCTTGTTGCTGGCGAGATCGGGCAGCTAGAAAATACGCTCATCCATTACAACTATCGGGATGTAGACCACTTCCATACCACGCAAGAAAAATACACCAATTATGATGCAGGTATTCTTTATCAGGCGGGCATCCATCCCAAACCGCAGAATTATGTGTTGCAGCCGTGGCGGCAGTTTTGGTGGCGCTATATCACGCTCGATGGCTATAAAGATGGCACTCATGGTTTACATTTGAGTCTGTTGATGGGGTATTATGAGTGGGTGAAGTATTGGAAGTTGAGAAAGCTTTGGCGGCAAAGTGGCAAAGTTGCAGGGTAGAAACGTCGCAAAAGGTCTATATTTACTTTTTTATCCACAGATTACGCAGATTTCGCAGATTAAAAGCACCAGCAAAAAATCTGCGTAATCCTTCGGCAAGCTCAGGACAAGTTCTGCGAAATCTGCGGATAAACTGTTTTTATGAGAGGCGTGATGATTGGGGTTGAATGTACGTTTGCCCAAAACGGCCGTTGTCACATCAAACGCATCCAAATCAAAGACGACTGGGTGCCGGTAGAGCAGGGGCGGCAGTGGGTAGACCGGCAGGGTCGGCATGTGCTGGTGCGGGTCCCTGGGCAGCCGGTGCAAGAGATTTTATTGAAGCCGGATACGCTGACATGGGAGTTGGTAAACGGCCGTTCTGACATCCAAATAGTGTAAGGGCGACTCGTAAAGAGCCGCCCACAAACTCAATCTTATTTCACAATCGGCATATACAAATCCAGCACAAACTCATTTTCTGGCGTAGGCGGTGGGGTTAACACCTCTTCCAGCCATTGATGCGTGCCGCGCCGGTAACTGCTGTTTTCCGACCAGGCTACCAACTCTTGCCACATTGCACCGATATTCTCGACACCCTCACAGCGCAGCACTGCATACAGCCCGCCAGTAAAATCCTTGATTTCTACATCGGCCGTTGCCTCAACATCTGGCGCAATTGTCACCCACTGCTCATAGCCATAATTCGGGCTGCCTGCAGCGGGATTCGGGTTATTGAAGCCGAAATAGCGTGTTCCTTCAACCTCCTTCAATCCTTTTTCTTCGACAAACGCCAAGATTTTATCCCAGGCGATGCCTTCTGGTTCTGGGCCGAACCCGTGGGCCGAGGCCACGCGCATCGGTTCTAATGTGATAATGCGAACTTTTTTTTCACTCATGATTAGCTCCTTATTGTGCTGTCTAGACCTCCGAGGTTTCAAAAACCTCGCAGGTCTTCAGACTAACTAAATTGTTGATGAAATCAGTGTAACCGGCAAACCCTGACACCTTTTGTCAGGGTTTCGTGATAAAATTTCAAGATTGGTGAAGACCAGACCTGACAGGTTTGCAAAGAAGGGTTACTTATTTTGCAAGTAGCTTTGGAATAGGTGTTGGACTGAAAGAGAGGTGAATAAACCTGTCAGGTCTTATGTTAAGTAAGCGAGTTTCAAGATGCGAGCAGATAGGCTTTTATCACTATTATTATTGTTGCAGACACGAGGTCAGATGTCGGCCAGAGCATTGGCGGCGGAGCTAGAAGTCTCGGAGCGAACCATTTACCGCGATGTGGAGGCGTTGGCGATTGCCGGGGTGCCGATTTATGCGGAGACAGGCGTGAAAGGCGGCTATGCCTTGCTCGACAGCTACCGCACGTCGCTCACGGGCATGAACGAGCCAGAGGTTCGCGCCTTGTTTATGCTCAGCATCCCAGAACCATTGGCCGATTTGGGTGTGAGCCAGGAACTGCGGTCGGCGCTGCTCAAACTGACGGCCGCGCTACCCGCCCAACAGCGTCAAGACGAAGCCCACGTGCGCCAGCGCATTCATTTGGATGCGAACTGGTGGTTTCAGGGCGGCGAATCGATATTGCACTTGCCACCCATTCAACAAGCGGTGTGGCAAGACCGGAAGTTGTCTATCCAATATCAGTTGCAGTATGGGCCGCCATTGGGCGTGACGCAGGTCATCGAGCCATATGGGTTGGTGGCGAAGGCAGGGGTGTGGTATGTGGTGTATGGGCATAACGGCCACTTCGACCATGCGCAAAGCAGGTGTTTTCAAGCAAAACGCATCTCGAAAATCGCCAAAGTAGACATGCTAGAAACGTCATTCACGCGAGACTCGGCATTTGACCTGGTAGAGTTCTGGCAAACGTGGTGTCACACCTACGAGACCCAGCGTGCCAAATATCCAGTGACGGTGCGAATTGCGGCCAACTTTATTGAGCAGTTGCCGCACTATTTAGGGGAGACCGCTTTGGCTGCGCTTTCCACCGCAGAAACAGTTGAGGCAGATGGCTGGCAAACCATTACACTCAATTTTGAATATTTGGAAGAAGCCCGAACCAAACTATTAGGATTGGGTGGTGCGGTCGAGGTATTGGCTCCGCTGCCCCTGCGCTTAAGTTTGGCTGATTTTGCCGCACAAATTACAAAACGATACGAGGAAACATGATTGTGAAAAGACAGATATTGATGATGGTATGGATTGGGCTGCTGTTAGTCGCCTGTGGGGGACAGGCACAAGAGGCAACGCCCACCACGACACGGATGAGTGACCTGGATCGGGTGGCGGGTTTGTTGGACGGATTTGAGGTTGAGGAACGGCCGTTACCCTTCCCCCCGGAAACCGTTCAAGCCAAGGCAGGTTTGCACTTCATCACGCCAAACGAGCAGGTAGAAATCTTACTATTTGAGCTGGAATCTGGCGGCGATTTTGCCAGAACCGTAGCTCAGTTGGCAGAAGCTGGTATCGACGTGGCCGCGGAAGCCCCGCTCTCATTTGCCGGAACCAATGGCGACGTGTTGTTTATCATCCGAAATGTAGCCGACCCGGCACAGCAAGAAGAAATCCGCTGGATGGTTTCTAAAATTTCGGGGGCGTTGGCTGGGGAAGAGTAACTGTTGCTGATGAAAAATCATCGAAAAGTTCTCAACCAACACCTGATAAAACGCCAACCTGGCTGGTTAGATATCCGCTCTGACTTGCGCCACTTTGCCCTCATCAATTATGCTGTCCCGCCAGAACGCCTCGCGCCCCACATCCCCACAGACCGCTTTGAAATCCCTACCTATGAGATAAATGGGAGCCAACTTGCCATGCTCAGTGTGGTGCCCTTCGTGGATGATGACTTTTGTTTCTACCGATTATTCCCCTGGTTCAAGTTCCACTTTCCGCAAACCAACTTTCGGGTATATGTCATTGATCGGGCGACGGGCGAACCGGTAGTTTGGTTTTTTGGCACAACGTTGGGTTCGTTGGTGGTGAGTTTGGCGCGGGCTTTGTGGCGGATTCCCTGGCATCGAGCGCAGTATGAGGTGGATTGTGAGTTTGATGAGGAGAACGGCCGTTGCGCTTTTGCAGATGCCTGGTTTGATAAACGGCCGTTCCTTCCACGTTGGTCGCTTAACAGAGCATCTATCCGACTACACGCCAGAACTAGACAAACTGCGTCGCAGTGGCCTCGTTAAGCGGCAAGATGACACTTGGGTTATACCCCAAGCTGGTTTTCTCTGGTGGTTGGCTGGTGAAATGTGGCGCACTGTGCGCGATGAAGATAGCTTCACCGAATGGTTGCAGCGCCAATCGCTGGATGGTGTCTTTACACGAGGTGAACTGGCTTGGATGGGTGAGGCAGCCAGCAGCGCGGCTGAGGTTGTGGCGCAGGGTGTACCCGCTATCATCAAAGCATTTGCTGAATCATTGGCTGGGTAACTCACAGTATAATTCCAAATTCCCATATTTAACTTGATAAAACATACGGCATTGCCGTATAATACTGCTATGGTTTTCATTGAGACGTCAACCTTCACTAAACTAATCTCTAAATATCTTTCCGATGATGAATACCTCGGTTTGCAAAAGGTACTTTTAAAATACCCAGATGCAGGAAAGCTTGTTCGAGGTACGGGTGGCGTTAGAAAAATACGTTGGCGTCTTCCTGGTCAAGGCAAAAGTGGTGGTATTCGCATTATTTACTTCTGGAAAGTTAATGATGATGAAATTTGGATGCTAACGGTTTATGGTAAAAGCGAGAGAGAAACAATCCCAGCGCATATCCTTAAGAGGATTGCAGAGGAGATAAAAAATGTCCAATAGAGATATAGGAAACGAGATACTAGAAGGAATTCTAGAAATCAAAGCTTTTAAAGCGGGTAAAGTTGATCTTAAAACACGTGAATTATCAGAACCCTCTTCAGCAAAAGAAATTCGGCAAGAACTAGGACTTTCTCAATTCGCTTTTGCTGGCTTAATGGGGGTTAGTTTACGAACTGTTCAAGACTGGGAGCAAGGACGACGTGAACCTAGTGGCCCAGCGAAGTCATTGTTGCGCATTGCTGAACAACATCCTGAAGTATTTACACAATTGGCATAACGCCTTTAAATGCCACAATCCAATAATCTGCTCACCCAACGTCTGCAAAAACGTAAACCCGGCTGGCTAGACATCCGCTCTGACTTGCGCCACTTTGCCCTCATCAACTATGCCGTGCTGCCAGAGCGTTTAGCGCCCCACATCCCCACAGACCGCTTTGAAATCCCTACCTATGACATAAACGGACGCCAACTCGCCCTGCTCAGTGTGGTTCCGTTTGTCGATGATGACTTCTGTTTTTACCGACTGCTGCCCTGGTTCAAGTTCCGCTTTCCGCAAACGAACTTTCGGGTATATGTCATTGATCGGGCGACGGGTGAGCCGGTGGTCTGGTTTTTCGGCACGACATTGGGTTCGCGGTTGGTCGCGTTGGCGCGGGGGTTGTGGAAAATTCCCTGGCATCGAGCGCAGTATGAGGTGGATTGTGTGTTTGATGAGGAGAACGGCCGCAGTGAGCATGGCAGAAACGGCCGTTATACCCACTACCACTTCTCCATTCAATCAGATTGGTGCAACGCCCACATTGAAATTGAAGATACGGGCAGTCCAGTCGAGTTGTCAGATGAAGAACGGCTCGTGTTGACCCATCCGGTTGACGGCTATTTTTATCGCCTGGATGGCCGGGTGGGCGGCTATTCCATCTGGCACAACATCATCCCCTTGACGAGTGGCAAACCGCGCAATCTCTATTTCAGCCTCTTTGAAGACCTCGCCATCATGAGCCGTGATGAGATGCAGCAGCCCCATTCCATATTCCTCTGCCCCTCCATCAGTTTTGATATTTACATGCCACCCAAACCAAAATAGAATGAATCAGAAATACTACGATTATTTTTGGAGGCAATATGGCATACGATGAAGGTTTAGCTCAACGCATCCGTGAAGTTGTGGTTGATTATCCCACTATAGCGGAGAAGAAAATGTTTGGGGGCATTGCTTTTATGCTCCATGATTACATGTTTTGTGGTGTGATTGATGATCGTTTGATGGCACGTGTCGGGCCAGACAATTACGCCGATGCATTGACCCGACCCCATGTAGAAAAAATGGATTTTACGGGACGGGAGATGAAAGGGTATGTCTATGTGGATGCCACTGGCATCGAAGAAGATGACAGCCTGCAACAATGGGTGACGCGCTGCGCCGATTTTGTGCAAACCTTGCCACCCAAAAAGCCAAAGCAGAAAAAATAGCCCTGTCTTATATTTTGGGATTTAGCAGTAAATAAAAAGTGGCGATGGTTAAAAACAAGGTCAAATAAGGGGTGATGTGGTGAATGGTGAGAACAGCCGTTGGCAGTTCCAAATCTGTGCTGAGTAACCCACCTGCCAAAATGGTGCCGATGAAGAAAACGGCCGTTATGATCCCCAACATCCACTCCAGCCCACTCAACCCGGTGGTTTTGTTAACCTGAACCATCGTCACAACTAAAAAGACAAACACGGCCAGCGAAATCAGTTTGTGAACCGTCAGCAAACCTGTGCCATAAGGCGACCCATTGCGACTCAGCCAAAATCCAGAGAGAAAAATAAAGAAAAAAACGAAACCTGTACCAATAATTTTGAGTTGAATTGTAGTCATTTGTATACCCTTCAAAGAATTTAACGCAGAGGCGGAAAGGTGCAGAGAAAATCTGTGTAATCTACGCAATCTGCGGATTTTTTACTGTTCTGATGCCACTAAAATCACATTCCCAACCACATCCCCGCTTTCCAGCAGCGCATTGGCTTGTGCAGCTTCCAGCAAAGGGAATTTCTGCATGATGATGGGGTCGATCTGACGAGTTTCCAGGAGGTTGAAAAGCTTAGGCCAATCTTCCAGAAACGGCCGTTTACCAAACTTAGACGTCGTCGTGCCATACAGCTTAAGCGATTTACCATTGGGCAGCAGATTAAGCCAGATGAGCTTGCCCAGCAGCCGCAGCAAGCCGCGAAAGCTCAAAGGATTGCCATACGCCACCCAGACGCCGCCATCATTTAGCAGCGAGAAGCCCCGGTTGAGATAATCACCACCCATGCCATCAATCACCGCCTCGAGGCCGTCAGGTTCTGCCTGCCGCATCACTTCCACAAAATCCTGCGTATGATAATCAATCGGCGTCGCGCCGTAAGCTGTCAAAATATGATGTTTGCTGGCGGAGGCAATACCATACATTTTCAGACCAGCCAGTTGCCCCAGCTGCAATAAAGCAGTGCCCACACCGCCACTAGCGCCGATGATGAGGACCTTGTCGCCGGCCTTTACCTTCGCGGAACGATGAAGCGTTTGGTAGGCCACAATATAGTTCAAAATTAACGTCGATACTTCTGCCGGGTCAAGCGATGCTGGCACCGGAATGAGTTTGTCTTCCGTCAGGTAGATGACTTCTGAGTACCCTCCGGAAACAGTTAATGCTGCGACACGATTGCCAGGAACGGCCGTTTTCACCCCATCCCCAATCGCTTCCACATCACCCACAATGGCATACCCAGGCACAAATGGCACCTTGGGCGCGATGGGGGTCTGTCCATATCGCGCTTGCACATCTGGCAAACACACTGGCACTGCCAACACGCGCACACGCACTTCTTTGTCTGTGGGCGGACGTAGAATATTTTCCACTATTTGCATAACCTCAGGTCCGCCTCGTTCTGTAACGATGACACATTTGTAGTTCATCCATACCTCTAACTTTTAATGCCATCCCAAAACAGCTCAAAACCGATTCGGATGGTGCCTTCTTGTTTACTCTCGTCTGTTTGGACAACGAGTTGACTCATCACAGCCATAATATCGTAGTATAAAAACGTGCCCGCCAGTTCCAGCGCGTAAGGTTTAATACTGTTTTCAGCCAATCCTTTCTGGATGGCTTCGTAATAGTAACTAAAGTAAGTTTCCGTTTCCTGTGTCACTTCGTCAGGAATGATGGTGGAGTCTCTGACTTGTTGGATGTACAGGTACGATTCCAGATTCTCCAAGAACCAATGAATGGTGCTTTGCCAGATTGTGAAAAACGTGTCTCGGGCTGAAAGCGCCGGATCAAGCTTCGCTTTGGTGTTCTCAGACTGTTCCCGTGCCAACTTCAGGATTAGTTCATTGACTAAATCCTGCTTAGTGGGGAAGTAGATGAACAGGGTACCTGCGGCTGTGCCTGCTTCTTGCGCGATTTTTGCTGTTGACGTATTTTGCACGCCATGTGTTACAAACAAGTTCAGCGCTGTGTTTAGGAAGGTTTCTCGTTTTTCAGGGTCAAGTTTTCGCACCATTTTCTTACCTCGGTTAATAATGAGTGACTACTCACTCATTATAGAGAAAGAGCAAAAAATTGTCAAGACTTTTCTGTGCTATACTGCATGGCGATGTGGCAAAACGGATGACTGACTTATCGGATTGATTCAGGATGAAGAGGATAAGCAAACATGAATAATCAAGGGAATGAAGAGCTAGTTGTTCGAGAACATGTGGTGCAAACGGTTTGTGGTTCCGTACCTGCCAGCGAGCTGGGTTTTACCCTGCCTCACGAGCATATCATGGTTGATTTTGGCGGTGCTGTCACGGCCGGCAAGCACCGTTATGATGCTGATAACGTTATTGAAATTATGCTGCCATATCTGCAAGCCGCTGCCGCGCAGGGCGTGCACACCTTCTTTGAGTGTACGCCCAATTTTCTGGGCAGAGATCCGGAAATATTCCGCACGCTTTCTGAGCGATCTGGCCTAAACATTGTTACGAACACTGGCCTGTACAACAATCAATATTTACCGGAGTACGCCAAAACACAAAACGCAGAGCGATTGGCCGAGGCCTGGATTGCAGAATTTATGGACGGGATTGAGGGCAGTGGTATTAAGCCGGGGTTTATCAAAACGGCCGTTAATCCTCAACCAACCGCGCTAGACCTGAAACTCATCCACGCCGCTGCTCTCGCACACAAAGAAACCGGCCTGACCATCGCCACCCACACCTGCACGGCTGATGCTGCCCAAGCAATCGTGCGCATACTCAACCAGTATCAGGTAGACCCGTCACGCTGGATTTTTGTCCATGCCCACGTGGAAGAAGATTTCAGCCGGGTGTTGGCGTTGGCGCAAACCGGTATCTGGATTGAACTGGATGGTCTGGCGTGGGGTGGAGACGAGGACCATGTCCACAAGCTGATGGCGCTGTTGGAACATGGCTATGAAGACCAAATCCTCCTTTCTCAGGATGCGGGTTGGTATCACATTGGCGAGGAAGCTGGCGGCGCGGTAATTCCCTATACCCGTTTGCAGGCTGAGTTTCTGCCCCTGCTGGCTGCGCGTGGCGTAGACAGTGCCATGATTGACAAAATCACCCGATTAAACCCCGCTAACGCTTTTGGTCTCCGTTGACTGCTTAGTGAGGGATAGATAGTTGACGAAAACGGCCGTTTCCGGCAAAGTACCTTAAACAAAAAACGGGGAATTTAATATGACGGAAGCCAAACAACTTTCACGTAAAACTAATTTTTTCGTAGCATTCGCTATTTTTCTATTTGCGTTTTTCGCCTTGTTCATCACAGATAAAAACATCTCCATCACCTGGGATGAACCTGCTTATATCACGGCGGGCGAATCGTATGCTGGCTGGTTTGGCGAACTGGTGCAAAATCCAGGGTATGCGCTGAGTGCCGAAGGCATCGAAACCTATTGGGAAGCCAACCATGAGCATCCGCCACTGGATAAAATCTGGTCGGGACTGGTATGGGCGGCTGTGCGTCCCTTTCTGCCAGATTTAACGGCGCACCGGCTGGGCAATATCATTTTGAACAGCTTGCTGTTTGCTATGCTTTATTTGCTGGTTCAAGATGTGTATGGTTGGTTGGTGGGCGTATTGGCGAGTGTCTTCTTGTTTTCAATGCCGCGTGTTTTTTTTCATGCCCATTTGTCCGCACTGGATTTGGTAACGGCGACGATGATCGTGGCGGTGGTGCTGCTGTTCTGGAAAACGCGGCAGAACCCGTCGTGGTGGGTGGATATTGCCTTGGGTGTGGTATGGGGCTTGGCGGTGGCGACAAAGGTCAACGCGGTTTTTGTTTATTTTGTGCTGGTGATTTGGATTTTGGCCTATCAACGGCAGTGGCTGATGGTGCGGCGTTTGCTGGTGATGGGCGCGTTGGCGATTCCCGTCTTTTTTCTCTCCTGGCCCTGGTTATACCACGATACGCTGGCACGAGTGTGGGAATATGTGCTATTTATTACGGTGGATCATTGGGAGATTGGGCAGTGGTATTTCAACCAGTTTTATATGCCGCCACCCTGGCATTTTCCGTTTGTGATAACGGCCGTTGTCGTGCCCCTGTCTCTCTTCATCCTCTTTTTTGTGGGTGTGGGTCGGGTATTGATGCGGAAAGCAGAACGGCCGTTTGGCTGGTATCTCATCTTGAACGGCTTTGTGCCCATGCTGGCGCTTGCCATCGGGCAGTCAATGGTCTACGACAATGACCGCCTGTTTATTAGCGCCATGCCCTTTATTGCGGCGTTGGCGGCAGTTGGCTTTGATGCGGTGGTGCAACTGTTGGGACGCTGGCTTACGGGAAAGGCGCGGTCAGTGGTCGTCGGGCTGCTGGTCGTTGCGGTGTTGCTGCCTCAAGCCTGGGCCATTCGTTCCTTGTATCCCCATTTGCTCTCTTACTATACGGAAGCGATTGGCGGCGTGGCGGGTGCCACAAAAATGGGGCTAGAAGCAACCTATTGGTGTGAAACTTACAACGAGGTGCTGGATTATCTAAATGAAAATGCAAAGGTTGGCGATGTGGTCTACATTGATCCGTACAGTCACGATGTAATGTATTACTACCAACGTCAGGGCCAACTACGAGATGACATCCTGTTTACATCAACTTATCCGGCAAGGAGTATTTTTAACAGCGATGTCGCAACGAGCCAAAAACCATTTAGTCGAGCAGATTTTGTGGTATTTCAGAATCGTGGCACGACGTTTGGTGTGGATGGCTTGGACAGTTCGTATGCTAAATGGTTAGCAAAGCAGGAGCCAGATTTTGAGTTTGCGTATGGTGATGTGCCGTTGATTGTGGTGTACCAGAAATAAAAATGAGCGTAGAGATTGGAGATTAGCTGATGGCGACACAACGAGATTTTTCACGAACTAACATGCAATTTCAACTAAATTTACCGGAATGGGCGATTGCCAAGCTCAACGAATTGCCGCCTGTGATGCCTACGCTGGAAGAACGCATGACGGCCGTTCTCAATTTCGCTCGTCTTAATTTTGAAAACAAAACAGGGGGGCCGTTCGCGGCGGGCGTGTTTGAACGGGACAGCGGCAAGCTCGTCGTCATCGGTGTCAATCGCGTCGTGCCGTCTAACTGTTCCTCGGCTCATGCAGAGGTGATGGCGTTGTCACTGGCGCAGCAGGTGTTAGGCACGTACGATTTGGGCAGCCAGGATTTGCCCGCCCACCAACTCGTCGTCAATTGGCGGCCATGTGCCATGTGTTATGGGGCGGTGGTGTGGTCTGGGGTGCGCTCGTTGGTGGTGGCGGGCGATGGGCCGGAGCTGGAAGAAATTACGGGCTTTGATGAAGGGCCTATCCATCCCCAGTGGAGGCATGAACTGGAAGTGCGCGGCATTGATGTGGTGGAGGATGTGCTGCGGCAAGATGCCATCGCTGGGTTTGAAGCGTTTAAAGCGAGTCAGCAGTTGGTTTACAATGCACGATTGGGTGGAGAGGATTAGTTTTCAAGCAAATATTGGCTGTTGTTTTATGGGGCAACGGCCGTTACCCGAGCCATGTGGCGAATGACATCATAGTCGCTGTCTGTAACCGGAACAAACTTTGCCACGCCATGAGTGGCTAAAATAGAGCATCCCTCTGGCGAGTGGTGCATGGTTAGCAGGGTGCGGCGAATTTGCTGTTTGAGCGTGTCGGGAACATCATGGCGGATGACCCAGGGGGGAATGGGACTTGGCCCTAGCGTGTTGATGGTGCGGAATTGGGATTTCAGGCTGGGGTCTGTGGCAAATTCAATTTCCAGGACGGTACTATCGATGGCAGAAGCATCACAACGGCCGTTCTGAATCATCTTCAGCGAAACCTGATGCGCCCCAGAGGCACGCACTTCATTAAAATACGACCAGTCTTCGCCCAGTGTTGCCAGATGGTAGGCCACCAGGTTATAGCCGGAGTGAGAATGCGGCTCGTTGTAAACCCAGTGTGCGCCGCGTAAGTCAGCAAAACAGGTAAATGGACTGTCGGCGCGTACAATCACGTCTGAGAAGTAGATAGGCTTGTTTTGATAGCGGGGTGCAGCCATGACTGGCGCGGCCAGCAGTGCCACTGGGGGCTGTCCGCTGTCCGCTTTCCACACATAAGGCAGACCGCATATCCACCCGACTTGAATCTCGCCTGCGTCAAACAGGCGTTCTCGTTCTTGCCAGGGGATGGTGATGGGGAAAACGGCCGTTATGCCCAACTGTTCACCTAAATACCCCGTTACATCCTGGGCAAACGCATCTTGGTTTGGCGCTTGAATTGACATAACGGAAAGCGTGTCAATTTTTGAAAATAATGTCATGTTTGTTTATCAAACCCAGGCGGTACATACAAGTTTGACCGCCCTTGTTTGCCCCTAATTTCCAGGAGATCCATTTTGCAAAGCGTATAGGTGATTTTTGTAGCCAGGTCGGGGCGGATGGTGAGGGCTTGGGCGAGTTGTTTGTTGGTAAACGGCCGTTCCAGTTCCTGCGGTATTACCGCCAAATAATCCAATTTATCAGCAAAGGTTTGCTGCTCCACCACATCCAGCAAAAGTCGGTCATAGACGCTCCACCGCTTGCGCCGCCAACTGCCTTCGCCATCGTCGCGCAGAATTTCTTCTTCTTGTGTCAGCAGCACTTCGATAGTCAGGTTGGGATGGGGGATGAGACCGGTTAGGCGCACCAGTTCTTTGAAGATGTCGAGCGTTTGACCGCGTTTGGGTGATTTGCGCCGGCTGATTGGTTCACCAACGGCCGTTTCCCGTACAATCCATTTCTCCTGCGCAATCGGATGCAGCAGCCGGATTTCATGTCCATTTGCTAAGAGCTTTTTCAGCTTGCGCTTCATGGCATACAAATGGCGCGTCTGAATTTCAATCAACGTCTGACCGCGCACCACGTCAATGAAAAAGCCATCGACCTTGACTTCAAATTCATCATCCGGCTGGCTGACCCAATCTTTTAAACTAGCGTGGAGTGATTTCTCACTTAATGTTCCAATTGGCATAAAAAAATTAACCGCAGAGGTGCGGAGAGCGCGGAGAAATGCTTCAATGGTTTTTCCTCTGCGTTCTCTGTGCCTCCGCGGTGAAATGATTAGTCACCGAAGCTGATGCCCAAATCGCGGGCGGTGAGAATCGTGTCACAATCCAGGGGGACGGTTTTCATGCGGCTGGTGGCTTCGGCCAGAGGCACATAGCGCACAGTAGGCGGGTCGAGTGCCACCATCACGCCAGATTCACCTTCCGCCAGCGCCCGAACGGCCGCCGCCCCAAAACGCAGCGAGAGCAGCCGGTCAAAGGAGGTGGGTGTACCGCCGCGCAGCAAATGACCCAAAGTGACGTTTCGTGCCTCTTTGCCGGTAATGGTGCTAAGGGCGGCTGCCACTTGTTCACCCACACCGCCTAGCCGTTCGACTGTGCCCAGGTCTGCGGCGTGTTTCACAACCAAATTGCCTCCTTTGGGCTTGGCACCTTCTGCTACCACCACCATGGAAAAGGAACGGCCGTTTTGCTCCCGTTCCATAATTTTCTCAGCCACAATATTGATGTCGTAGGGAATTTCGGGGATGAGGATGGCGTCGGCGGTGGCAGAAACACCAGCATTGAGCGCAATCCAACCCGCATAACGACCCATCACCTCGACGGTCATGATACGTTTGTGCGCTTCGGCTGTGGAGTGGAGGCGGTCGATGCATTCTGTGGCAAAAGAAACGGCCGTGTCGAAGCCAAACGTCAGCACCGTGCCGTCCAAATCATTGTCGATGGTTTTGGGCACGCCCACCACGCGCATCCCCTTTTGGGCTAATACATTGGCA
>JACSSI010000806.1 GCA_014879345.1 Anaerolineae bacterium
CAAATCAAAAAAGCCCCTGCCATTTCTGACGGGGGCTTTTCATTTATTATTCACTAATGACAAGTCATTGACTTTTTTACAAGTCCGGCACACTTCGCTGCAAAATAGGCAGTTCAGACAACGCTCGCCCCGCCCCAATCGCTGTACAAGCAATAGGATTATCCGCCACATAAGCAGGCACACCAGTAGCTCTCGTCAACAGCGTATCAAGCTCACGCAACAACGCACCACCACCAGTCAAAGCCATACCGCGATCAATAATATCTGAGGATAACTCAGGTGGAGTTTTCGCCAATACAGCCCGCACAACATTGACAATAGCAGTCATCGGTTCCTGCAAAGCTTCAACCACCTCACTCGTCGTAATCGTGATTGTTTTAGGCAAACCTGCAATCTGATCTCGCCCCTGAACTTGCATTTCAAGCTCATCATCAAGTGCTGACGCTGCTCCAATCTTAATCTTCATCGCCTCGGCCGTTGGCTCACCTATGATCAAATTATATTTTTTGCGCACATACGCAATAATCGCTTCATCTAGATGAACCCCGCCCACACGTACAGACTCCGCACACACAATACCATTCATCGAAATAACAGCAGCTTCCGTAGACCCACCACCCATATCAACAACCATATTACCAGTTGGCGTTCCAATCGGTAAACCAGCACCAATGGCAGCCGCTAACGGCTCCGGAATCAAATGCACCTCACGCGCCCCCGCAGCCAATGCCGCTTCACGTACCGCCCGACGCTCTACACTAGTCACGCCATAAGGCACACTAATCATCACGACCGGTTTTCGCAGCCGAACGCGACCTGTTACCTTACGGATAAAATATTCCAGCATGCCTTGTGTAACAAAGTAATCCGCAATAACCCCATCCCGTAACGGCCGCATAACCTCAATTTGTTCCGGTGTACGGCCGTACATATCCTTAGCGGCACGGCCAACCTCGACAATTGTCGTTTTCTCGCCATCTTCATGAATAGCCACCACAGACGGCTCTTGCAGCACCACGCCACGCCCTTGGGTAAAAACCAAAACGTTAACAGTACCCAAGTCAATCGCAATATGCGGTGTAAATACAGACACAGGCAATCCTAATCCTCATCTTCCCGGCTGCGTAAATCAGTAGGCTGCATACGGGTACGACGACGGCGCTGCGCAACATTAATGCGGATTTGAGCACGCTGCAATGACGCCTGAATCTGAGCATATCGTTCCGGATCTTCCGGCACACCTTCCGCCATCATCTTCTCTGCACGTTTACGTGCCGTTAACGCCCGCTCCATATCAATCTCATCAGACCGTTCAGCCGAATCGGCCAACACAATCACCTTCTCTGGCTGCACTTCAGCAAAACCACCACCAACCGCAAAATAATCTTCTTGCCCACCTTGCTTTACAATAACTTCACCATAAGCCAACGTCGTCAGCAGAGGGGAATGATTGGGCAAAATTCCCAAACGACCTTCTGAACCAGGCAAATTCACAGAATCAACCTCACCTTCAAAGACAGTTCGTTCTTGTGTCACAATCTCAACTTTAATTGGCATATTATCACCTAAACAACTAATGCGTGATGCGCCGGGCGTGATTTTTACGCCCCACGTATCACGCATCACGTTCAGCGTTATACGCTATTTGTTTCTAAGCGCCAGCGCGAAGTTTCTCAGCCTTCTCAACAGCCTGATCAATAGTGCCAACCATATAGAAGGCCTGCTCCGGTAAATCGTCGTGTTTCCCGTCTAATATCTCACGGAAGCCACGTACCGTTTCTGCAATCGGCACATATTGACCATTCAAACCGTGGAATTTCTCAGCCACAAACATCGGTTGACCTAAGAAACGCTCAATCTTACGTGCCCGAGCTACAAGCAATTTCTGATCTTCGCTCAATTCATCAATACCGAGAATAGCAATAATGTCTTGCAAATCTTTATAGGTTTGCAGCACTTGCTTCACTTCGCGGGCAGTATTGTAATGTTCTTCCCCAACTATATCGGGCTGAAGTGCACGACTTGAAGAAGCCAACGGATCCACGGCCGGGAAAATACCTTTAGCAAACACACTCCGATCCAATGTCAAACTGGCATCGAGATGAGCAAAGGTTGCCACAGGAGCCGGGTCAGAGTAGTCATCCGCCGGCACATAAATGGCCTGCATCGACGTGATAGAGCCAGTTTTCGTGGAAGTAATACGTTCCTGTAATGCGCCCATTTCAGAAGCGAGCGTTGGTTGATAACCCACAGCAGAAGGCATACGACCCAACAACGCCGACATTTCAGAGCCAGCCAAAACGTAACGGAAAATGTTGTCAATGAACAACAGTACATCACGTCCTTCGTCACGGAAGTATTCAGCCATCGCCAAACCGGTCAAAGCTACACGCAAACGCACACCAGGCGTTTCATTCATCTGACCAAAGACCATCGCTACCGAGTCTTGCACACCATATTCCTGCATTTCGTAATACAGGTCGGTACCTTCACGAGTTCGTTCACCTACGCCAGCAAAAATGGATACACCGGAGTGTTCCTGCGCCACAGAACGAATTAACTCGGCAATCGTCACGGTTTTACCTACACCAGCACCACCATAAATACCCGTTTTACCACCTCGGATGAAGGGGGCGATGAGGTCAACCACTTTCATGCCAGTTTCAAAGGTTTCAGCCTTTGTGCTTTGTTCTTCAAAAGTTGGCGCTTCTCGGTGAATGGGATAATAGGTGGCGGCTT
>JACSSI010000807.1 GCA_014879345.1 Anaerolineae bacterium
GAATTATTTGGCATTATCCAACAAAAAATTCGTGTTAATTCGTGACAATTCGATGCTATTTACTGAGGAGATTAAAAAATGGAAATCAAACGAAATGGTTCACAACCGTCGGCAAAAGGGCCGGCTGACTGGTTTACTGGCACGGTACGGCTTGACCCGCTGTTTAGTGCTGAGGAACCGGCACGCACAGGCGCGGCCACCGTCACCTTTGAGCCGGGGGCACGGACGGCATGGCATACGCACCCGCTGGGCCAGACGTTGGTGGTTACTGCCGGGTGTGGTCGGGTGCAAAGCTGGGGCGGCTTGATTGAGGAAATTCGCCCTGGTGATGTGATTCGGTTTGCGCCGGGTGAAAAACATTGGCATGGGGCTGCACCGGAAACGGCCGTTACCCACATCGCCATCCAGGAATCTCTCAACGGCACAGCGGTGGAGTGGCTGGAACACGTCAGCGACGAACAATATCAGGCTCAGTCATAGAATCACAAAAAAGATGACCCAATGATAGCAACTGTTTTTGAAGTCATAGAAAGAAACGAACACGCTCATGTTCGACTGGCGAGTCTGAACAATTTTCGTTTGCGTGAACAAGGGCAGTTACCCGCCAGCGACATTTTGGAGAATCCCTATATCACACTTTACAGTCTCGATTTTGAGCATAAACAAGCTGTATTTGTGGAAATGCCGACAGACGTCGATCTCTCTCAAGCTCCCTTTGTCGTGACTGCCCAGCATGAACATGCAAAACGGGTCTGGACGATCTCATTTGAAGCGCTGTTGATGTTGGCACAAGCGGTTGACCTCGATGATAGCCGCCTTGTTTCTATCTATTCGGTTGGTCGCTGTGGTTCCACGCTTGCCAGTCAGATTTTTGCCCAGATTCCCGGTGTTATCAACATTTCTGAACCGGCCGTCTTGTCGCAGTTGGTTGTCGCGCGTAACATAGAAACGGATCCTGACGACGACCTGATTTTGCTGCTGGAGGCATCGATCCGCCTGTTGTGCAAAACACCCGCAGAGACAGTCTGGGTGATAAAGGGGCAAAGTTTTGTCATCGAATTGGCTGACTGGCTGCACAAACTGTATCCACAGACTAGAAATCTCTTTTTATATCGCCATGCGGAAACCTGGCTGCGGTCTGGTTTGAGAGCGTTTGGTCAAGGCACGGCAGAGACAGATGAAGAAAGCTGGCAAGGAGACAAAAAAAGGCGTGAAATCCTGGGGCCGCTGGTTCCTTCCATTGCTCAGTATGATCCCAACCAACCCCTTCCCCATGCCGGTTCATTGTCTTTGATGTGGTTAAGAGCTATGGAGCGGTATGTCGATCATTGTCATGCGGGTATTGAGATGCTGGCGATTCGCTATGAAAGTTGGCGTTCGTCGCCTCGCCAAACGGCCGTAGCCATGCTCGATTATTGCCATTGCAGACCGGCTGATATGACGGCCGTTTATGAAGCATTGAACCGAGATTCGCAGGCAGCGTCTCATTTGTCCAGGGATACTTTAGGGCAACGTCAAAGAGTCCTGACCGACGACGAATTAGCGGAGTTGCATAAGCATCTACAAGCTCATGGGTTTATCCATGAAGCGGATTTTGAAGTACCGAATACCATTTGAGCTGCGCGTGAATGCCACATCACCTATTGCGTGGCAGAAACACGTCAGCAACAAGCAATATCAAAAAGGAGCGTAATCATGCACATTGGCTTACAAATTCCGTCATTCAAGTATCCGGGGGGAACGGCCGTTATCCGTCCTAAGCTCAAAGAAATCGTCACCACCGCCGAAGAAGCTGGCTTTTACAGCCTGTGGGTCATGGATCATTATTACCAAATCAAAGGCTTGTTTGGCGAAGCCTACACCGACCCCATGATGGAAAGCTACACCACCCTCGGCTATTTTGCCGGACTTACCGAAAAAGCATATCTGGGTGTCTTGGTAACAGGTGTGATTTATCGTCACCCATCCGTGTTGATGAAGATGGTCAACACCCTCGACATTCTCTCCGGTGGCCGTGCTTATCTGGGCATTGGTGCCGCCTGGTATGAAGAAGAAGCCATCGGCTTTGGCATCCCCTATCCGTCCACCTCAGAGCGCTTCGAGCAGCTAGAGGACAACCTGCAACTGGCAAAGGCACTCTGGGCGGGTGATGAGACCTCCTTTACGGGTAAGCATTTTTCCGCGCCAGCCATCACCAACAATCCCCGCCCACTCTCAAGTCCGCATCCGCGCATCATGATTGGCGGCACAGGGCCGAATAAAACGCTGCGCATGGTGGCACAATATGCCGATGCCTGCAATATCGGTGAGTGGGTGGGGGCGGCAAACATGCAAAAAGCACTCGACACCCTCAAAGCGCATTGCGACAACATGGGGCGCGATTATGATACCGTCGAAAAAACATCCCTCTGCACCGTGAATCTCTCTGGGGATGATACGGTAGACAGCACCCTCAAGCGCCTCAAAGAATTGTCGGAGATGGGCTTTACCCACGCCATCTTCAACATGCCGGACGTGTACACAATCGCACCGCTGGAAACCTTTGCCAAAGAGATCCTTCCGGCCGTCGCTGGATTATAAAAACCAGGATCGGAAACGAGGAAGCGCCCTAAACTTGCCGCAGGGTTTTCTCTGCGTTCTCCGCGCCCACTGCGGTTTTATCTTTGAAGGAGTTCCCCATGAGCGAGGCGCACCGTTCGGCTGAGCTCACGCCGAAGCCACGATAAATGAAAATT
>JACSSI010000808.1 GCA_014879345.1 Anaerolineae bacterium
AGCGCATCGCGCACCAGTTTGTCTTCACCAAAGCTCGACAGGGCTACAATCTTAATGTCGGGCATTTCTTGATGAATGATGCCGATAGCGGTCACACCGTCTACTTCAGGCATAATCAAATCCATCAGCACCACATCCGGCTGTAAATCACGACATTGCTGGATGGCTTCCTCGCCGCCGCCCGCTTCCCCTATCAAATCTAAATCAGGAAATGCACGCAGAAAAGCGGCCAGACCTTCGCGCAGCATGTCGTGGTCGTCTACAACCAGTAATCGGATTTTATAGGGATCAGTCATGTTTTCTCTTTTGCCAACGAACGTGAACGATGGTTCCTTCGCCAGCTTGACTATTAACTTCTAAAGATGCCCCGATATTTTCAGCCCGTTCACGCATAATGCCTACACCCAAACGTTCGGCAGGAATATTTTCAGGGTCAAAGCCACGGCCGTTATCATGGATGCGTAACTGTAAACCATCCTCATCACAGCGCAAGTCCATCGCCACCTGAGTCGCTCGTGCATGTTTGGCTACGTTGTTAAGTGTTTCCTGGGCGATGCGGTAAATACCCACTTGCGTATCAGGGTCTAATTGACAGGCTCCTTCTGTCGTTAATGTAATCTCGATTTTTTTGCGGCTCATCGTCGCTTCGGCCAACTGTGTTAGCAAATCATGCAGATTGCTATCGGCCAAAGCGGTGGGACGCAGTTCCAGCAGCAACATGCGCATTTCGGCCAGCGCACCCCCCGTGAGACTGCGTAGTTTTTGCAGACTCTGCTGTCCATCAACCGGATTTTCGGCATACAAAGTGGGCAGGACATCGGCAATTAGATTCGCTGTCCATAGGGTTTGGCTGACGGCATCATGTAGGTCACGCGCTAGTCGCTGACGCTCTTCCAACGCGGCCAATGTTTGAGCCTGCTCATATAACCGTGCGTTTTGAATGGCGGTGGCAGCCTGATCGGCAAATGCTTGCAGCCGTTCGGCATGGAGTTCGGTGAAGAAGCCAGCGGTCGCGCTGTTTAAGTTGATGAAGCCGATGACTTCGCCTTCACTCTGAATAGGCGACCCCAAATAGGAACGAACCCACTCACTGCCCGTGCGACTTATCCAGGTTTCTGCTTGCTGCGTATCGGGGATGATTAACGGCCGTTTCTCTTCAGCCATTTGGCGTAAATTGGGGAAATTCGTCACGGGATAGCCCGCGACACTTTCAATATCACTGCCTGTTTTGGCATCTGCCCGATAACGAGTCACGCGATATCCCTCTGCCTCAACCAAGATGAGTGTGGCCGCATCATGCGCCACCACCTTGCTGATTTCAGAGAGAATACGGTCCAGTACCTCATCCAAATTCAGGGTGCTGTTTAGCAAAGCGGCCGTATCGCGTAACGCTTCTGCCAGGGTGCGTTGTTCCCGTTCTGCATTGCGGCTGCGCTGTTGGGCAAAGGCGGCCCCCAACGCATTAGCCGCGCTTTTCAACGCTTCAATTTCAGCCGGCACACATTCTCGTTCCTTCCGACAATCATCGAACCCCAAAACGCCCCACCAAACCCCTTCGCTCATAATGGGCAGCCAGGCTAACGATTTGATTTCTTGTGCATCCAAAAATGCTGGCGCGGAGAGGGTCTGAGAACGGCCGTAAATCGGCTGATTATCTTCAAAATCTTGTGCCCATTTCTGCAAGCCGCCAGCCACATAAGAAAAGTTGGGAAACTGCGGCAGATGGTCGTCTTTGGCCCATATGGAATGACAGGTCGCCGATGGTTCACCGCTGCCACTGGCTTGGTTTCGCAAAATATAGGCGCGACTGTATCCTAACGCTTGCCCGAGCTGTGCCAAAACTTCAGGTAACGCATTGTCTAGTCCGCGTGGTGTGAGGAGCCGGTGACTGGTGAACGTCAGTGCTTCCAAAATCACTTCACGCCGATGCAACGCATCCTCTGCTTGCTGACGAACGATGATTTGCTGCTTTAATTCCACGTTGGCTTCAGACAATTCGGCCGTGCGTTCTTTCACACGAATCTCTAGCTGATCCCGCGCCTGTTGTAATGCCCGTTGCGCCAGGATGCGTTCCGATATATCTTCATACGTTCCCAGCAAACCAACCACATTGCCATCTGGATCACGCAGGGGGATTTTGTTGGTATCCAGCCATGCCAGTTTGCCATCAGCCTGTTTCTGGCGTTCCAGGATATGATATTCAGGCTGATTTCCTGCCATGACCCGTTTATCATCTTCCACAAAAGCGCTGGCCTGCATCGCTGTCCAAGCCAGATCATAATCTGATTTGCCAATAATTTCGCTGGGGGACTGCACCCCGGCATCAAAGGCGAATGCTTGATTGCAGCCTAAATACACGGAGTTGATATCTTTCCAGAAAACAGCTTGGGGGATGTTATCAATGACGAGACGCAGCATCCGTTGGGAGGCTTCCAGGGCGGCTTCAGCTTCAATGCGGTCGGTGATGTCATCGTATGTGCCTAGCACCCCCACAACTTGTCCGGTCTCGTCATGGAGGGGAACTTTGTTGGTGAGTAGCCATGCTTGTTTGTTGTCAGCCTGGAATTGGGATTCGATAAAATTCAGCTCTGGCTGATCGTGGTTCATAACTCTTTGATCCACTTCTCGAAAAAAATCAGCTTCTTCTGGTTTCCAAACGAGATCGTAGTCTGTTTTTCCAAAAATAGCAGAAGGATTTTCTACACCAGCATCCTGAGCAAAGTTGCGGTTA
>JACSSI010000809.1 GCA_014879345.1 Anaerolineae bacterium
GTCTTTGAAGGAGCCGGTAGGATTCAGCCCTTCATATTTCAAGTACAGTTTCAAGCCTGCCTTAGGAGCAATTATTTCTGCCAGCCGGTCGGCTCGAATTAAGGGCGTATTGCCTTCATTGAGGGTGATGATGTCAACGGATTCATCGAATGGAAGATATTTTTGATATGCGCGGATAACACCTTGCCAACTCATAATTAACCACCTTTGTTGCGAAAATCTTTTGGTTTGTAGTAGCCACTTATGGAACTTAAGAAAATAAATCAGTAATCGTGTCATGCCCGCGAAGGCGGGCATCCACCACCCTAACCCGCCTTCAAAAGGAGAGGTGATCGGCCTGGCTCCCTCGCCCCTTTGGGGAGAGGGCTGGGGAGAGGGGATTACCGAATTAAAATTTAAAGTGCAAAAGCCATCACTACAAACATGCTATTTAAAATTTAAAGGCGCAGTGGAAGCTGCGCCCTTATCTAGCATACGTGATTTTATTGTTTTCGGCACGAGTGATTTTTTACAAACTCGCTCGGTCGTCTTGCGGCAACTTATCCATTTCCAGGGATGATCAAGGTTTGCCCGGCATAAATGACGTAGGGGTATTCAAGTTTGTTGGCTTCGGCAATGGCTGCTGCGGGTACACCATACTGAATAGAAATACTGTAAACAGTCTCGCCCAGTTTTACAACGTGCGTGAATTCTGGTCGGGGGCCGGGAGCGCTGGTCGGGATTTTGAGAACTTGTCCAGCGTAAACCTGATTGGGGTTGACCAGACCATTGGCTTCAGCAATTTCTACCCAGCTTACCCCAAATTGGAGGCCGATGCGGAACAGGTTATCGCCAGGCTGCACGGTGTAGAACGTCACGGTGTCTGGATTTGGGGTGGGTGAGGGTTGAGCGGGAGGTGGGGTTGTGCTATCACAGGGGATTTTGATGGTTTGCCCCACGATGATGTTGTTGGGGTTGGTGATGCCGTTGTACTGTGCCAGTGTGACCCAGGAGAGGCTGTATTGTAAACCGATGCGGAAGAGGTTTTCGCCTGGTTGTACGACGTGTTCTTTTGGACATTCAGCGGCGGCGGTTGTTTCAGTGGTGGTTTCTGTTTGTGCCACAGGTTGTGGTGTTGTTTCAGGTGTTGCTTCTACGGCTGGTTGTTCTGCGGTAACGGCCGTTTCTTCTGCAACAGGTTCTTCAGCCGCTGGATACTCGGTTTCACTGGCGGCGTCTGTTTCTGGCGTAGGCACGGGTGTGGTTTCTGTTGAGATAAGCGTCTCTTGTATTTCTGGTGCGCGTGTTGGGTCAAACCCGGTGCCTCCACCCACATTGGGGTCAGAGATATCAGGTTCAGCGGGAACGGCCGTTGCTTCACCTTCAGGTATCGGCCGCACACACCCTGCTAAAAAAAGAGTGGTTATGAAAACAAATAGAAAACTTAGGATGAGTTTTTGTCGGGAAATCATATCGCTACGCTCCATACACAACTATCGGGAATAGATAACATGAAACGGCCGTTATCTAGACATAATATAGCATCATTTGATCATTACGTAAAGTAATTATCGGCCAAATGAATCCACGGGAGATAGCTGGAATAGAAAGTTGAAGGGGTATTGTAACTTTCTACTAAATTGAAACGCAACAAGATTTATTTGCAATCAAAGGAACGGCTGTGTGCCAAGATAGATAGCCTTATGCTATAATCTGTTATGGTAAACCCCGAAAATACCGTATCAGGCAAAATTTATGAGCAAACAAAAACCAATAAGACGTATTGTTCGGTATAATGAAGTTATTGGTAAAACAAGGCCGAATATAAAACAGCGTTCCCTTGTCTTATTCGCATCCAGACGTCGTTTGGGAAATCACATATGAGTGGTGAACGTATTTTAATCATCGATGATAGTCGAGAAATTGTAAAGCACCTGACGGAACATGTGTTACCTACATTTGGATACAACACCCTCCACGCCTTTGATGGTCAAACCGGACTAGCCTATATCCGAGAGAAAAAGCCAGACTTGATTATGCTCGATTTTAACCTGCCAGAAATGACAGGAATCGACATCTTGCGGCAAATGGCTAAAGAATCCATCAGCACCCCAGTCGTTCTCATGACAGGGTACGGCTCAGAATTAAGTGCCATTGAAGCCTTCCGTCTGGGAGCCAAAGATTATTTGATAAAGCCGTTCACTGTCGATGAGGTTGTCGATACCATCGAACGAGCGTTAGTAGAAACACGCCTGCTGCATGATAAATCAGAACTGGCTGAACAACTGCGCCGGGCAAAAGTAGAAATGAGTCGCCAAACTCATGAAATGAATACCTTGTCCAACATTGGCAAAGCCATCACATCCCTCTTAAGTGTCGATGATGTCTTGGGTCGGGTGTTAGAGGCAGCCACCTATTTAACCAACGCAGAAGAGAGTCATATCTGGCTTTCAAATGAATCAGGCAGCGAACTGCAAGTATATGAAACCGCCGGAGCAGGCAATCCGCAAATAGAATGGCTGCCAATTGATCCAGAATCACTTTTAGGGCAGGTCATGATATCTGGTCATCCCTTGCGGAAGTCGGAATTTTCAAGCAAAGGTCTACCGATAAAAGTGGGGTATGATGCTCATTCCATCTTGTATGTGCCTCTCAAATTACGCGGCCTGACATTGGGCGTATTGGGTGTTAGCAATCGTGTCACCTACCGCGCATTTAGTAAACGAGATGAATTTTTGCTTGC
>JACSSI010000810.1 GCA_014879345.1 Anaerolineae bacterium
TTGCCTGTAGCCGACGTGCGGACCTGTGGTGTGCCGTAAATCTTTCCAACCACCAAGGCGCGAATCATGCCGCTATCTCCGTTTGTGCTTCGCTCTCAGGCACCCACACGAAGGGGATGAATTCTTCGGGAACGGGTGGCGCACATTGCGGCGTGTAGTCGCGTCCGCAGACGAACACCATCCGGCCTGTGGAGTACAGCACTTCCCCTGCCACCAGCCGCCGGACATTGCTCCAATCGTCCGGTGTCCCTTCCCGCCAGCCTAAGCCGGACGGGCCTGCCAGATTGACGGCAGTGGCCAGTACCTCCGCATCGCGCAGCAGCTCCACCAGCTCGCCCTTGTGGGTGCGGATAAAGGCGCGTTGGTCTTCGGATAGTTGGGATAGCGGCTCCACCATCAGGCGGCCATCCTCCAGCGACAGCACAAAGCCAGCAGTACGCATCCGATTCAATACCCTGACGGCGGCGAATGGATCAGCGGTGATGGCTTCCAGTTTTGGGGAGTGATTAGTCGTCATCGATGCACCCCTTATCGGCATGTTGCGATAAGACCGCATCTCCATCCGCTTCTAGCTTTGTTCCCACAGGAGGGGATGGAGGCTGTTCGGGAGGGTTGGGACAGTTGGGAGGGTTATGTGGGAAAGTCCCCTTAGGGGGTTTCTCTATAGGACTTTTCTGCCTATCTGTCCCAACTATCCCAACCCTCCCAGAATCAGAATGATTGGTATCAAGTAATCCAATCCCAATACGCTTGATTACACTGCTTTTTTCTACATAAAAACCTTTTGATGTCAGATACTTGCCAAACTTGGTTTGGGTTTGTTCCTTCGTGCCGCTTTCCTCGCACCATGTTTTGTAGGCATTCCATAAATCGTTGGCGCGAACATCAGCCCCCCTGTGGATTACGCATCGTTCCGCGATAAATGGGCCAAAAACGTCCATTTCGTCGCGGTAGGCTTGGGTAGCAGCCTGTACTTTGGCTGGTGGCTGTAGCCCGGATCGCTGCCAATCCAAACAGCCTTGGATTGCCCAATTCAGGATGCCGGATAGTTCCGCTTCCAATTTGTTGGGGAGTTCTAAGTCTTCCCGTCCCTTGAAACTCACATCGAATGGAACCAGTCGAACTCGCGACCAAATGGCGTCATCAGTGCCTCGGATTTCTGGCTTGTGGTTGCCATACATCCACGGTTTGAACTGCGGCTTGAAGGTAAAGGATTCCTGATAGAGTCGGCGGCCTTCTAGGGTGTCGCCACCGGTAATGTCCTTCACCAGTTGCTCATCAAGGCGGTGGTCTTCGTCCACTTCGGACGTGCAGATAAAGCGCGGTCCCGCCAGGGTAGCGGCCTTGCGTTGGTTGTCTTCGCTGTTACGGGACTTCATGAAGGTATCAGCGCCAACTTTCCGCCCGTATCCGTAGGACGATTCTCCACAGGTGCCAACTAGCTTCATGACGGCTTCAACCAGGGTCGTTTTGCCGTTCTTTCCCGCATTGCCATGCAAGAAGAACAGGGCGCGCTCTTTCACTACGCCGGTAAGCGACCAGCCAATGCCGCGCTGGATAAACGCCACCATTTCCGCGTCACTCGCGAATACTTCCAGCAAGAATCGCTTCCAGGTTGGGCAATCGGCGGTTGGGTCATAGGTGACGGGGGATAGGAAGGTAATTAGGTCGTTGGGGTTGTGGGGGCGCAGCTTTCCGATGCGTAGGTCGATGGTCCCGTTCTGGACGTTGAACAGCCACGGGTCAGCATTAAGGGTGTGGTACTCAATGAGTAGGGCGTGTTTTGTGAGCTTCAGCCCAGCGGCAATGGTGCGCTCGTTCTCTGATTGAACTGCCCACTTAAGCAGTGCCTCGGCCTGAGTCATCAGCGACTTTCGCCGGTCTTCGTCTGCTTCATCGGAAGCACGGCGCGAGAGTGCGCCCGCTTCTCGTGCAATCATTCGGGATAATCCGTCAATGAATCCAGTGGCAATTGCGCCTTCGCTGGTGGGGTCTGATCGCCAGAATTTCCCCGTCCACATCACCCAACCCATACCCAGCGCGTACCAAATATGGCCTCGGTAGTAATGCCGAATTCGATGGGAGTTCGCCAAATGGGTGCAGGGCGAAACGGTAGGCAGGCGCGGAATATCTTTGAATTCCTCCAGTCCGCTCACCGCCTCGGCCTGATACCACGTACTTGGTTCTGATTGCACCCGGTCCCCGTAGAACTCGCTGCATCCTGCAATGGCTTTGTCCACCGTTGCAGCGCCATAGGTGGATTCACCGCGCTTGGTGTCCCACTTCTTCCGCATCAATCCCGATTGCCGGAATAGCCGGTCCACTCGGTCGGTATTGCCACCGGTCCAGAATGCCAGCAGATTGCACAGTGCTAGGTCAGCGGCAGAATCATCACCGCCGTGCCCGCTGGTATCACCCGTCCATAACCGGGCAAACTCACCGCCATTTTTGGCCTTATGTGCCTTGTCGAGAATGGCCGCATCGTCGAGATTGAGCACGCCAGACGCACGGCTTGGACTAGATTCCACAGCCTCACCTGTGGATTGCATAAACCGCTGGTGCAGCCAGTCTAGGGCGTCCTGTTGCTCGGTCACCTCGGTGGCGGAACCCGGCCAGTGATTCCCGGTGACGGTCAGATACCGGTTTGATGGATGACTGTAGACTTCACACCATTTCACCGTGCCGGTGTTCTTGCCGGATCGGGCAGGCTTACCG
>JACSSI010000035.1 GCA_014879345.1 Anaerolineae bacterium
AAATCACTATGCGCAAATTCTTAATTTTTCCAGACCCGCTAAAATCGCCTGCGGCCGTGGTGGACAACCAGGAATATACAAATCCACCGGCAGCACCTCATCCACCTGCCCGACTACGTTGTAACAACCTTTGAAAATATGGCGCGCCACTGCGCACGTACCCAATGCCACCACCAGGGTTTCTGACCCCATCTCATCATAGAGTTGACGCAAATCCGCTTCAGATTGTCGTGTCACCACGCCTGTACATAATAAAACATCCGCGAATTTGGGATTAGTGCCTATGCAAAAACCACGATGTGTCATTTCATCCTCATATCGAGGTGATTGCAGGGCAGTAATTTCCAGATCACAGCCAGCACATGATCCGCCGTTGCAATGAACGATGCAAAGCGGCTGATCAGTTGCCCAGTCGTTGCTTGACGGCCGTGACGTATGCCAACGGCCGTTTCCATTTACATTCATCGCTCCTCCTTCCAGGTTACGCATGTGCCTGATCTCGTGACGGGTAATACGCCTCGACCCACGCTTCACCATGCCGACAAGCCCGTTCTAGGCGTGCCAGATGCCCGTCCACATGCTCCTGAATAATCTGCAAACGCTCAGGCACAGTGGCCCAACGGCATCCTTTTTTAACGGGAAACTCAATCTCCCAGTCGTATAGTTGACATAAATTATCACGCAACGCTTGCTGATATTTTAGAAAGTCCTGGCAAAGTTGTGCCATCGACAGCCGCTGAAACTCGCGCACCGACCTTGCATTCAACGCAATAAAGGTACTCTGACGCAAATGGGGAGAACGGCCGTTTACCAATGCCTCAGTGATAGCCACATACTCTCGATGCCAAAACACAAGATGAGACAACATCTCACGAGATGTCTGATGTCCGTCATAAAAATCTTCATCAACCTGGCTCACCAATTGCACTAATTTGGTAACCGACCGATCTAATGATGTCAAAAGCGAGTCATATGTCATGCATCAACTCACCTCCTTGCGTAGGGTTGCGAATGGCGAGTGGCGAGTTACCACCTGCCACCTTGCCACCTTGCCACCTCTCTACACAAACTGCCGCAACCGCGCCACCTCCCCACCCCGCGCATCCCGAACCACCACCTCCAGCGGCATTTGCCCGGGCAGCGAATGGGTAGCGCAGCCAAAACAGGGATCGTAAGCGCGGAATGCCATCTCCACGCGGTTGAGCAGACCATCAGTAACCACCCCTTGCCTGATGAGCGATTTAGCCGCCTTCTTCACCGACATGGCGATGGGCGCATAATTGTTCGTGGTACCCACGATGAGATTGACGCGGGTGAGAATGCCGTTTTCATCTGTCCAGTAATGATGCGTAAGCGTACCTCGCGGCGCTTCCACACAGCCCACGCCTTCATCTGGAATATTATTCACCACCACACGCACATTGGGATCGGTTATGATGGGGTCGGTGACCAGGTTGAGCATCCGCTCGGCGGCAAACATCAGTTCCACCAGTCGCGCCCAGTGGATGGCTAAACGATAATGGACGGGTTGATAACGGCCGTTCACCCTTTCACTGCCCAGCGTCTCATACATCTGCTCATATGCTTCTTGCGCCAGCGGCGTCGCCATGCCATCCGCCGCATTCAGCCGCGACAAAGGCGTGGCGCAGTAGACGCCGCTCTCCTTGCCCGGCACAAACCCTTTCCAGCCCACATCCTTGAGATACGGGAACTTGAGGTACGTCCACGGCTCCACCCGTTCGGCGATATGCTTCTGGTAATCTTTGGCCTCGTATTTCACCAGTTGGACCCCGTCAGGGTCCACCACCCGAATCTTGCCATCGTAAAAGTTGACCAGGTTATTCTCGTCTACCATGCCCATGGAATAAGTCGGTTCGGTGAAGGCATCCGAAAGCACCATATTGACGTAGCCCTGGTTGCCCAGCACCACATCGGCAAATAATTTCAGGCTGAATTGGGCGAATGCCACGTTCTCCCTGGCAATTTGCTCCACTTCCACCCGTTCTTCTTCACCGAGCGCCCGCGACCAGCCGCCGGGCAGTCCGGCCACCGGATGCACCCCCCTGCCCCCCAGCATCTGGATGACGTGATGGTTGCGCTGGCGGCAGGCGATGACCTGCTTGCCAATGTCTACGCCTACTTTGTGGATCACACCCAAAATGTTCCGTTCCGCCGCTGGCGCGTCTGGCCCCACCACAAAGTCCGGGCCGCCCAGCGCATAAAAGTGCGTGGTATGGTCGGTGACGTAGAAGGCCATGTAGAACAACTCGCGCAGCTTTTTCACCGCCGCACTCGGTTCAACGTGGAACAGTGCGTCTAACGCTTTGGTTCCGGCCATGTGGTGCGCCTCTGGACACACGCCGCAGATACGATTGGTGATGCGCGGCATCTCTTCGGCCGGCCGACCCACGCAGAACTGCTCAAAGCCGCGCAGTTCCGGGATGATGAAATAGGCGTTATCCACGTTACCGTCGTCATCAAGGAAAATGTCGATTTTGCCATGCCCTTCCAGGCGCGTGACCGGATCGATTGTGATATGTTGTGTCATCTTAGCCTCCGTTTTGAAAGATTGAAGAGCGAAGATTAAAGATTAAAAGGTTTGTATACTTGTGTCCTGGGAAAACAACGGCATCCCAGTCTTTCCAATCTTCAATCTTTAATCTTTGCCCTTTTTAGCAATGAATGCGCCATACTAAAGCGGTAAAATGTACCTGCCGGATCAACCAGCGTATCCATTACCGTCTCGAACTCGCGCTCTAACATGCGCTCGTCCATTTCCGGTTCGCCCACGCCAATGACAGACGCCACCGCCGACAACATACGCGCCCCCTGGTCGGCCACGCCGCCCAACGGCCCGTAACAGCCCCGGCAGCCCATGCCCACCTGCGGACACAACGCCCCGCAGCCGCCCCGCGTCGCTGGCCCCATGCAGACGATGCCCTGTTCCAACAGGCAGACGCCGGGTTCAGGCACCTTCTCGTAAGGCCGGTAGAAGCGGAAGATTTTCTTTTCGCTTTTAGGATGGAGGCACTCGTCGCAAACGGCCGTTTCCTTCGCCCCAATGATCGATCCCTTCGGCGGTAACTCAGCGCCCTGCGTCAGCGCCGCTACCACCACTTGCAGCACCGCCCATATCTGATGTGGCTCCGGCGGGCAGCCAGGGATGGTGTAGTCCACATCCACCACCTGATCCAGCGACTTGACTGTATTGTAGAATTCGGGGATGTGGAGTTGGCCTTCGGGAACGGCCGTTACCGGCTGCGGTATCACACGTCCTGGATTATCAACAGAGGGACTGTCCAGGTACACAGTCTGAAAAATCGCCTCGCGGCTGGTAAAGTTCGCCAGCGCCGGAATGCAGCCTTCGTAAGCACAGGAACCAAACGCCACCAGCACCTTCGATTTCTGCCGCAGCAAATGCGCCATCTCCTCATTTTCCGAGTTACGGATGGCGCCGTTGAACAGACACAGGTCGATATAGCCGTCCGGATAGCCGCGCACATCCTCATACTTGAAGTCCGTCGCCACCGGCCAGAACACCACATCGAACACCTCATCGACCGTTAGAATATGTTCGCCGATGTTGAGGACTGAAATCTCGCAGCCGCCGCAGGAAGAAGCCCAATACATGCCGAATTTGGGTTTACCATTTTCATTCATATCGCCGCCTCCACCAGTTCTTCAGAAACCACCACCGACGCGATAGCCGGCGTCAAAACGTGGCTTTTGCCATTGAGCGCCGCCACTTGCGGCCAGTTCAACGGCCCCAGCGCCCGAATTTCTTCTACCATCTCCGTAATCGCGTTCGCCAGATACACCCCTTCGGCGGCGCTGGCCCACACCAGGCGCACCCGCTCCGGCTCAATGCCAAACTGCGCCACCGTGCGTTGTAACAGCATCGTGCGCCGCAGCGCCTTTAAGTTTTGCTCCAGATAGTGGCATTCACCCGGATGGCAGCCGGTGATCAGCACCCCATCCGCGCCGCCCGCAAATGCTTGCAGCACAAAGGTGGGGTCAATGCGCCCCGAGCACATCAGGCGGATCAGGCGCACGTTGGGTGGATATTTCACACGAGCAGTCCCGGCCAGATCCGCCGCCCGATAACTGCACCAGTTGCACGTAAAGCCGATAATGACCGGCTCGAATTGTTCATTGTTCATCGTACCCCCTTTTTCAGTGGGCAGTGGTTAGTGGTTAGTGGTCAGTATTCAGTGACGCTGCCGCCCACTGTTCACTGCCCACTGACCACTGTTCACTGTCAACTGACCACTGGTTCCATAATATTCAGCATCAGCAGCCCATGCAGTTGAGCCATCACCTGCTCATTGCTAAACTGTGTGCCGCTAATCGCATTCGATGGACAGGCCGCCACACAAGTGCCGCATCCTTGACATAACGCTGCGTTAATCACCGAGACCTCTTTGGCTTCATCAAAGACGATGGCAGTATAGGGACACAGGTTGTTGCAGATGCGACAGCCGGAGCAAAGCGCTTCCGTCACTTCAGCCCGGATGGGTTCCAGCGCCATTTCCTTTTGCTGGATACGGCCCAACACCCTCGCCGCCGCTGCCGCCCCCTGTGTCACTGTGCTGGGAATATCTTTAGGCCCCTGCGCACAGCCAGCGATGTAGATGCCTTCTGTCATCGTGGCTACCGGGTCCAGCTTAGGATGCTTCTCAATAAACCACCCATTCACGCTGCACGAAATGCCAAACTGATGCGCCACCTCGTCGGAATCATGGCGCGGCTCCAAAGCGGCTGACAAAATTACCATGTCTACCGGAATACGCCGCTGCCGACCGATGCGCGTATCCTCAATTTGGATAACCAGCTTATCTTCCTCTTCTGGTGTATTAGAAACATCGGTTACTTCAGCCACCCGGCCTCGAATGAAATGCACCCCCTCAGAAAGCACCCGCTGATAGAACTCGTCGTACTCTTTGTAGGCGGTGCGCATGTCGATGTAGAAGTTGAAGACTTCTGCGCCAGTACGCTCCTTGACCAGATGGGCAAACTTGAGGCTCTGCATACAGCAAATGACGGAGCAGTAATTGTTGAACTTGCGGTCACGGCTGCCCACGCAGTGGATGATACCCACTGATTTTGGCGTCGTTTCGCCGTCCCGCAGCACAATGTTGCCATTGGTTGGCCCGGCCGCATTGGTAAGGCGCTCAAACTCAAGGCTGGTGAATACGTTGGCTAAACGGCCGTAGCCGTACTGTGTCTCACGCCGCGCATCAAACAGGTCATAACCAGTCGCCAGGATGATGTTGCCTACGTTGAGTTCCAGAATTTGGTCTTCCTGCTCAAAGTCGATAGCGCCTGCTTCACAGTGAATTTCACACGCCTTGCATTTGCCGGTGTCAAAGTAGATGCAGTTGTCCGCGTCGATCACCGGAAATTTAGGCACAGCTTGCGGGAACGACCGGTAAATCGCCTTGCGATAGCCTAATCCTGCTTCGAAAACAGGGTCTATCACGCTCTTGGGGCATTTTTCCTCACACACGCTGCACCCCGTGCACAAGTCTGAGTTAACATAACTCGCTTTTTTGCGGACTGTCACGTTGAAATTGCCCACGTAGCCATCCACCTGCTCCACCTCACTGTAGGTGAGCAGGGTTATATGGGGATGCGAACCGATGGAGACCATTTTGGGCGTGAGAATGCAGGCGGCGCAGTCCAGTGTGGGGAAGGTTTTGTCAAACTGCGCCATATGGCCGCCAATCGACGGCTCCCGTTCTACCAGATAGACGTGGAAGCCGCTGTCGGCGATTTCCATAGCCGCCTGAATGCCAGCAATGCCGCCGCCCACCACCAGCGTAGCCGGATTGATAGGCACGCTCATCGGCTCCAACGGCGCATGGTGGATAACCCGCTCCACCCCGCCAGAAATAACCGCTTTCGCTTTGGCGGTCGCCGCTGCTTTGTCTGTATGCACCCATGAAACTTGCTCCCGGATGGAAACGAGTTCACACAGGTAAGGGTTCATGCCCGCGTCGGCGCACGCTTTGCGGAAGGTGGCTTCATGCAGATGGGGCGAGCAGGCGGCCACCACCACCCGTGTTAGGGCATCTTCTTTGATGTCTTTGGCGATGAGGTCTTGGCCTAAACTGGAGCACATAAACTTGTAGTCGCGGGCCACGACCACGCCGCGATGGCGCAGCGCCTCACCCGCCCAGGCTGTCAATTCTTCCACATCGACTGTACCCGCGATGTTGGAGCCGCAATGACAAACGTAAACGCCTATTCGTTCTTGAGGCATGATCGCACCTCCTGTAATTTTGGCGGCATGGGCAGTTCTGTTTTAGACGGCCGTTTCCGCTTCACCGGTTTTAAGGGTTTGACTTGAATGTTTGCCAACGCTGGTCGCGCATCGACCAATTCCTGCCCAATGCCCATAGTGGCTTCACCAAAACCAAAGGCCAGTCCCAGTAGTTGGGTAAAATAGAGAATGGGAATGTGAAAATTAGTACCGTAATGCTTGTTGACGGCATCCTGGTACGCATCCAAATTGAGCTGGCACATGGGGCAGATGGCGGCGATCACGTCCGCGCCATGATCTACCGCGTTTTTGAGCAGTTGATGGATGAGATGCAGCGCCACTGCTTCGCTGATTTGCGTCATGTGGCCGCCGCAGCATTGGGCTTTGGCGGGAAAATCGACCACTTCGGCGCCAATGGTGCGCATCAGGGTATCCATGCTGGTGGGCTGTTCGGCATCGTCGAAGGTGCCATCAAACACAGGCCGGACAATCAAGCAGCCATAATAAGGTGCTATTTTGAGGCCGAATAACGGCCGTTTTACCGCCCGCGCCACTTTCTCAAAACCCACATCCTCGGTGATGATCTCCAGCAAATGTTTCACATGCACACTGCCCGGCTCATAATGCAAGCCGCCCGCTGCCAACGCCTGATTCACTTTACGGTTCAGTTCCGGTGATTGCGCCAGGTAATGGTCTGCTTTTTTGAGATTGAGGAAACAGGCACTACAGGGCGCCACCAGGGAACGGCCGTTGCAATTTTGTTCAGCCGCCAAAGCTAGATTGCGCCCCACAAGTGCGTAGGCCGGAATCAAATCAATGGTGATATATTCCGTCGCCCCGCAGCAGTTCCAATCCGCCACCTCAGTAAACGTCAAGTCCAGCGATTCTGCCACCGCCATCAAGGAATCATGGTAAACAGCAGCATTCCGCTCCAACGCACACCCCGGATAATAACTATAGGTTTGCATCACCATTCCCTCCTATCGCTTTTGCCTCAGCCAGAATCGCTTTCAGTTGATCAATGTTCTCGATTCGCGTCGGCAATAAATTCATCCGACCCTTGCGGAAGAGATCAAACCCCATTCCCGTTGCCATTCTAACCGCATTGAGTGGATGATGTCGCAGGTGGTACAAGGTAGCGAGACCCAATTCAAAAGAACGGCCGTAATTCTCTACAAAATCAATAAACGTTTCAGAGAAATCAGGGGCGTCTTTAGCATTGGATTCGTGGGAAAACCCTTCTCGAACGGCCATACGCTTAAGGGTATACATAACGTCGGTGATATGAACATCCTGTGGACAGCGCACCATGCAGTAATAACAGGACACGCAGTACCAGGGAGTGTTGCTGCTCAACACCTCTTCGCGCATGTTGGCATCGATCATGGCAAAAAGCTCACGGGGTGAATAGTCCATATCAGCCCCCGATGGGCAGGAGCCGCCACAAGTGCCGCACTGCACACAATATGCCAGACGTGGATCATCAACTGGCGTTTGCGCAATAACTTCTTCTAAAAATGTCCTGTCATGTGTTGTAGGACCACGTACATACTTGACTGATGTATCCATGTCTTCCTCCTCGGAAAATGGGGGCGCGGACAGCTTGTCCACCCTTTGCGGTCTGGCAGACCGCGCTCCCAGATTTTCATTTATCATGGCTTCGGCGTGAGCTCAACCGAACGGTGCGCCCCGCTCATAGGGAACTCCTTAAAAACTGGAAAATAAAAAAGCCCAGAGAATATCCTCCTCTGGGCAAGACAAAATGAGAGTATGAAAAAGGATCATCAGGCAATCCCGCAAACAAAAAAAATGAAACGTAACTACTCAAGTAGACCTGTCAGGTTTACTCGAAAGATTATCATCTAACCAGGCCAAACCTGACAGGTCTTTCTCGATAGACTTAGCAGTTACAATGAAACACAAAATTTGCGGAACCTTAAATCCTATGGCTATGGTGACATCAGCTTAAATGCGTCCCTGTTATTTGCTGCCGAAAATCATCTATGCGAAAAATAGTTTGTAGCAGCCACTTCAGCGATTTAACGGTTTACGCCATCACTACAAACTTGTTAACAAACTTGTGAGACAGGCTTTTCCGTATAACTGGGTAAATCACAAACACTTTCAGAAACAAACATCTCGCAAATTGCGCAGTTTATTAAAGTGTTCAACTGATTTACTTGCAACCAATAAACCGCCAAACAAATATTAAAATTTTATAGAAAAGGAACAGGAACGCATTGAGGCATACTTCATGACTCTTCAGATGCCCCACCCTTTATGAAGAACAAGACACTAGAGCGATATAAAGTTGATGATGTGTTTGTTCGTTATCGGTGTAATGTGGAAGGATGTATGTAGGTTTGTGGCGATAGTGGATTTTAAATCTTTTTTTCTTAACCTAAGCGTAAAGACAAAGAGCAAAAATAGATAGTGACAAATGTCACAATCGGAATATGACAATTATCAGACTCTATGAAACATGCTTTGCACCATAATTTCAGTGACGGCCGTTTTCAATTATGCTACTATTCGAGGAGGTCGTTCTATCCAATCACTGAAAAGGAATGAAAAAATTCAGTTTTGCAATCCTCGTGGTTTTAGTTGTCCTATTTCTGGTCTTTGTCGTTGCGGCAACAGCTCTGTTAAACCACATTCCACTCACCTGGCAGGTATTTCTCGTTCCTATTATTGCAGGCGTTGTTGGCGGCAGTCTGCTCTGGCACTTTGTCCAGCAAAATCGTTCAGTTGAAAAGCGGCAATCAGAAAAATTAGCGGTTCTGGGCGAACAAGTAAAAACATTACAAAGTGAACAAACACGGCTAGAAGAAGAATTAACGCAAACCAAAGAGTCAACAACAAAAATCATTCATACCCGCACAACCCTCCTCAACAACATCGGCCATGAACTGCGAACACCGCTTTCCATCATTTTAGGCTATTCAGACCTCATATTACAGAATGCAGAACAGCAAAACGATGAACAATTACTGGCGTTTGTCCAAAAAATCAAATTGTATACAAAAGATCTCAGCGGCACGCTGAATGATTTATTGCAGATGAGTGAAATTGAATCGGGACAAGTTGGTTTTTTGCTTGAAGCGTTTGGCATTGATCATGTTATTGAACAGGCCGTTAGGGAAAATCAAACCTATTTGGATGCCAATGAAGATGAGTTGATTTTGATGGTTGCCCCCGACATCGGCACGATGATTGCTGATAGAGACAAAGTACATATTGTTCTGGCAAATTTGTTAAACAATGCGGCTAAATTCACCCAAAGCGGCATTGTTACTATTAGCGCGAGGCGCACCGTGATCGATGATCAATGGTGGATTATTTTTCAAGTGACAGACACGGGTATCGGTATTCCCCAAGAGATGCAAAAGCAAATTTTCCAGCCATTTTTACAGGTAGATGATTCGTTTAGCAAAAAGCATGGCGGCATAGGTTTGGGGTTGGCGATTAACCGCTATTACTGTGAACTGATGGGTGGTCGCATTGAGGTTGAAAGTACGGTTGGAGAGGGTTCTACATTTTCTGTTTATTTGCCAGCAGAGGTAACGGCCGTTGCCTCTATGTATGTGCGCTTGTCTCCCTCTCACGTCCCGCCGTCGCCTTAAGTCAGCGCTATGGGTCGGTGACACGTCCCAGAAAGGCTCCCCAGGCAATCATCCAGCCAATATTCCAAATCCAGATCAAACCCAGCCAATAACCAAACAAGAACAATAAGATTCCGTAATAGACTACGCCGTAGAGTGCGGCGGTGATGATGCCCTGGCGTTTGTTATCCACTCGAATTTTCCGCGCATAGATGGCAATCAAAACGGCCGTTATCGCCCCAATCATATCTACAACCCAGCCACTCTCCCATTGAAACAACAACAAGAGAAACTCAATTGCCAGCGCAAACACGATACCACCAACAATTCCCAATAGAATCGATCCCCATTTCACGCCGCCATTGGCAACTGCCCGTCGCGTTTCTGCTTCCGAAAAGGTGTGTTCTTCCGCCAGCCAACGATTGATTGTATTGGGATAAGCAGCATTAAAAAGACCCGCAACACCCGGCTGATAATTCTTGCGCACCTTGCGTGAAAAAGTATCAATTGCCAAAACAGTCACCATCACCTTTTTTCGCCCTGGTATACGTTTCAACGTCGCCAAACGCTTCTCATCATCTGGCATGAAATCTCGTTCAAAGAACTCCAGGATTTCAAACGTAATCGGCGCTGTCTGTCCATACATCACCTTTGGCGCATGACGCAAACAAGCCTGTCCCACTTCAACAAACAGAGCTTGAGGGACAAACACATTATCTATTTTTTGCGCGTCGCGCACTTTGATGCACGTCACCGCAAACGAGCCACCTCCTTTTCTAAACAAGATGGCATCAAAATAAGGCAGCAATGGTTCTAATTCGGGGAACGGTACAATGGGTATATTGCGGAACTTGGTATTGTCAAATAAACCTGAATCGGAAAAAACTGTATAGGCAAACTCATTTGGCAGCAGTTGGTACTGTTTTTCGATAATGCGTCGTCGGCAAAAATAGGACAGGGTTGCGGTTATGGTACTGGAAAGTTTGGGGGTTGTGGGAGAAGCATCGGAAACGGCCGTTTCCCCAACTCCTTTCTCTCTCAATTTAGCAATCCCCCGGTGTGCCATTTGATTGTCGGGGTTGAATTTCAATGCCTCTTCCAGGCATTCCAGCCGCAGTTCGTCCGTATCCACCACCGCCGACATCCAAACCCAGGCCGTGTCATTTTCTGGATCCATCTGAAGAATGTCTAGCAACATCTCCCTGCCTGTTTCTTTGTCACCTCGCCGTATAACGGCCGTTGCTTCCTGTAATCGCTTGTTTTCCGCCATAACTATCCTAACTCAATACCATTACGCCAGTTGAATCATCTTCACCCGATTCTTTAACCAGGCCACCCACTCAGCTACCCCTTCCCCCGTTGTGCAAGAAATTGGGAAAAACGCAGCATCTGGATTCAAGATATCAATGCCTCGTTTGAAATAGTCCATCTTGAAGTCGATATAGGGCAGCAAATCAATCTTGTTAAGAATCAACGCGTCAATGCCACGATAAATATTGGGGTATTTGTACGGCTTGTCATCCCCTTCCGGCACACTGGCGATGACCACGTTGAAATGAGTACCCAGCGTAAAAGAAGCGGGACAAATCAGATTGCCTACATTTTCTACAATCAACAGCTCAATCTCACCCAATGGCAGTTCGGGCAAAGCGCCACTTAACATAACGGCATCAACGTGACAGGAGCCACCCGTGTTGATTTGCACAGCTGGCATACCGGCCGCCAGCACCTTATCCGCGTCGATGGTGACATTTGCCGTATCACCTTCCACCACACCGAGCTTGAAATGGGGAGCCAGCGCTTCAATGGTGCGCAAGATGGTGCTGGTTTTACCCGCACCAGGGGAGGCCATCACGTTCATGCCCACCACACCAGCCGCTTCTAATTTTTCACGATTTTGCGCCGCTATCCGGTCGTTGGCGCTCATAATTTCTTGAACAACAGGGACAGTCGTCATATGTATGCCTCTTTAAGTTGTTTCAACCTGGATGCTTTCCAGGCGAAACTCTTCGCCACTAAGTACCTTGAGACGAATGCTGTCACACGAGGGACAGGCCATCAGTTCTCTGGATAAAGTATAGGTTGTGCCGCAATCTTGACATTGCAATTCGGCGGGTATGCGTTCAAAATGCAGCGTCGCGCCCGCACACAAGGTATCTTTGCTAATTATATCCCAGTAAAATTGGATGGAATCATCTACAATAGAAGATAGCTGTCCAATCACCAGATGCAGGTCGGTAACGCACACAGCATTTGCCTGTTCGGCATAGTCTACAGCCAGGTTGAGTATATTTTCAGTGATCGATAGTTCGTGCATAATCTATTTTCCAATGGCTGCTGTTTTATCATTTTTTAGGCGTTTGCTCAATGTGTCACATGTCATGAATCTCGGAGCAGCTTGTCATGCCTCTTGACGGTTACGGTACAATTACAAAATGAAGCTAGGGATTCTTTCAGACACACACAACCACACCCAAAATCTCCAACGAGCCATCACATTTTTTCGTAATCGCACGGTAACAACGCTTATTCATTGCGGCGATATGACCAGCCCCACTACGGCCGAACTGCTGAAAGATTTCCACGTTATTGCGGTAACGGGCAATATGGATATGAATACGGGCAGACTGGAAGCAACGTTAAAAATGCTTAATCCTGAGAACAGTTTATCTGCTACGTTCACTGGAGAAATCGAAGGAGTGGCTATTGCCGCCACGCACAGTCACCGAGGGAATGTACCGGATTTGGCAGCAAACGGCCGTTTTGCCTATATTTTTCATGGTCACACCCACCGTCACCGAGACGAGCAAGTCAACGGCACACGCATCATCAACCCGGGTGCGCTGGGCGGCACACGCCACGAACCTCGTTCAATCTGCATTGTGGATTTAGCTACAAACAGAGTAGAATTCATTCAGATAGGGGATTAGTAATAACGGCCGTCATGAGAATTGAGTGATCATTATCCCAGCATCGCGTGACAATTTTCACTATGGCAGCAAGTACAAACAGTTTATGCTAAAGAGAAGTTCCATAAACGAATAAGAGAGACATATCTCAACTACTGGAGGATCACATGACAACTACAAAATGGGTCGTCGTTGACAAGAAATGGTGCGAATACATCAAAATGGAAGCTACCATCATGGAACAGCGCATTTATCCGGCTGATTTGATGCCAGATACCAGTTCATACAAGGTCATTTCACGCAAATGTTCAGCCAACGTGGCCTGTAATTTAGCGGAAGTACCCTGTGCTTACGCATTTACCAACCCCACTACAGATCGCTACGAATTAGGGTAACATCAACCCAGGTTAATGCCCCCACCAAACCAGGCTAACCTCACAGTTAGCCTCTCGGTTGACGTGAATCCAGCCACATCATTGTTTACTCACAATTTGAAAATTACTGACTCCTGATGAGACTATTCCCATCAGGAGTGTTTGTATTGTCGTTTTACGCTGGTGGTGCCCCCACCCTACTTACGTGAACGAATAAGCCCAAAAACAACGGCCGTTACTGCCGCCGCCAGGCCAAAGGAAACGGCCGTTTTCCGCGCAGCCGGTTTCATGTCCACCTCTTCCAGCAGCTCAGTCACAGGTTCAAGGCGTTGTCGCAGGGTAACACCAAAAAAGAAGCGGATTATCGCCTTACCCAGCCGATAATGACCTGGTGAACGCATAATCGTCGCCACATCAAACGGGCTAGGCGGCCGACCCACTGCATAGGAACGCATCTGCGTAAACTGCTGCACCTCTTCCTTGCCATGCGTGCGGGCATTGCCCGACATCTTCACACCGCCAAACGGCAGCAGCGACACCGGATAATGCGAAATAGCGTCATTGATATTCACCGAACCGACGTCCAGCCGGTGAGCCACCCGCTTTGCCTGACGCATATCGCCGCTCCACACCGCCGCGCTTAAGCCATAATCGCAATCATTTGCCAGGAAAAGTGCCTCAGCCTCATCTTCAAATTTCATGACGGGCATCACCGGGCCAAACGTTTCTTCACGCATCACCTTCATGCTGTGATCCACATCGACCATCACCGTTGGCTCCATAAACAAGCCATCCAGTTTGCCGCCTCGGAGCACTTTCGCGCCTTTGGCTAAGGCATCTTCCATGTGGTCGGTGATGATGTTGACCTGGCGCTCAAAGGTGAGCGGCCCCATGTTATACGGATTATCGGTGCGTGTTGAGTACCCAATTTTGAACCGGCGAGCTTCTTCCAGAACGGCCGTTACAAATTCATCATATACACCCGACTGCACATACACCCGTTCAATACCCATGCAGGTTTGCCCCGTATTGTAAAACGCGCCCCACGCGCCCCATTTGGCCGCTGCGGCAACATCGGCACTGTTAAAAACGATCATCGGGTCTTTACCGCCCAGTTCATAGATAAACGGTGTCAGCGAATCGGCCGTGGCCTGCGCAATTTTGCGACCGGTGGCCGTTGAACCAGTCAGAAAAACAAGATCAGGCCGTGACGCAACCAGGGCAGCGCCCACGGAGCCATCGCCATGCAGCACCCGCACAAACGGCGACATTTCCGGCACACGGTTGACCAATCGTTCAACCAATTGTCCGACCGCCGGAGTTACTTCCGATGGCTTTAATATCACCGTATTCCCCGCCAGCAGCGCCGAACACATCTGCGGCACAGTCAAATCAAAAGGATAGTTCCATGGCCCAATGACGGCCACGACGCCATAGGGATGCGGTTCCGTGTAATAGCTTTTGAACATGTAGAGTCCAGGCGGCACCCGGCGGCGGTTGAGCCAATACGGCGCACGTTTGTAATATTGGTGCAGCCGATCGACAGTCAGATTAACTTCGATCAAGCCATCTTGCCGACTTTTCCCTGTATCTTTGTTGATGACTT
>JACSSI010000811.1 GCA_014879345.1 Anaerolineae bacterium
AGCATCAAGTCAAAAAATTTTAGCAAGCGTTCAAGAAAAAAACGATTTGTTTTAACAAAAATTTCAAGAGGAGATTTTACACATGAAAACCAAGTTTTTCCCTGTCCTGTTAGCATTGTTATTAATGGCAGCCTTGATGATTGGCTGCTCCTCCACCGCCGCAGAACCAACGGCTGCTCCTGCTGCTGACGCCCCCGCTGCTGACGCCCCTGCCGCTGAAGCACCAGCCGCTGATGCGCCTTACATTGCCGTTATCTCCAAAGGTTTCCAGCATCAATTCTGGCAAGCCGTTGAAGCTGGCACCGAAAAAGCTGCTGATGAATTCGGCGTCACCGTTACCTTTGAAGGGCCAGAAACAGAAGCCATGGTAGACAAGCAAGTTGAAATGGTTCAAGCTGCACTGGATAAAAAACCGGCCGCTTTGTGTTTGGCCGCTCTGGACACCCAGGCGCTCATTCCGCTGCTGGAACGCGCTAAAGCCGAAGGTATTCCTGTCGTTGGTTTTGACTCTGGTGTAGACAGTGACATTCCTGTGGCTACGGCCGCTACCGACAACCTGGCTGCTGCCGCTTTGGCCGCTGACAAAATGGCTGAACTCATCGGTGGTGAAGGGCAAGTTGCCGTTATCGTCCATGACCAAACCAGCCGCACCGGCATCGACCGCCGTGATGGTTTTGTCAACCAGATGGCTGCTGAATATCCCAATATCGAAATCGTTGACATCCAATATGGTGGCGGCGACCAGTTAAAATCCACTGACCTAGCCAAAGCCATCATCCAGGCGCACCCGGACATCAAAGGTTTCTTTGGCGCCAATGAAGGTTCCATTATTGGTGTGATGAATGCTGTCACCGAGATGGGCAAAGAGGGCGAGATTGTTGTCATCGGCTATGACTCCGGTAAACAACAAACTGACGCTATCCGCAGTGGTCTTGTGGCTGGCTCTATCACCCAGGATCCAATTGGTATTGGCTACAAATGTGTGGAGGCGGCCGTTATGGCGCTGAATGGCGAAGAAGTTCCTGTCATGATCGACACCGGTTTCCACTGGTATGATGCCACGAATATTGACTCTGACACGATTCAACCATTGCTGTACGAATAGAATCCAGTAAACAGTAAACAGTGTACAGTGATCAGTTAGGTGGCATATGAGCAACTTACTGTTCACTGTACACTGTAAACCGTCCACTTTTTTACACTCCGACTGAGGAGATACGTATGAACGAAGTCCTTGTTTCCATGAAAGGAATTGATAAGAGTTTCCCTGGTGTGCGTGCCTTAGATAACTGTGAGCTTGAATTGCGGGCAGGTGAGGTGCTGGCGCTTGTTGGTGAAAACGGCGCTGGCAAATCGACGTTGATGAAGGTGCTTTCGGGTATTTATGCCAAGGATGCAGGCACAATTATCTATAAAGGAAAGGAAGTTGAGATTCCCAACCCTAAATCAGCGCAGGATTTGGGCATTAGCATGATTCATCAAGAATTGAACTTGATGAACCATTTGACCATTGCTCAAAATATTTATATTGGCCGTGAACCTAAAAAGTTCGGCGGTATGATTCTGGATGAAAAGGCACTCAATCAGCAAACTGAAGAATTGTTTAAGTCGATGCATTTGGATCTTAATCCGCGCACGAAGGTGGCTGATATTACGGTTGCCAAACAGCAGATGGTGGAGATTGCCAAGGCGCTGTCGTTTAATTCTGAAGTGTTGATTATGGATGAGCCAACGGCCGCTCTAACTGACACTGAAATTGATGAATTATTTATTTTTATTCGGAAATTGCGGGCAAAAGGGGTGGGCATTATTTATATTTCCCACCGCTTAGAAGAACTCAAGCAAATAACGGATCGGATCACGGTGATGCGTGACGGCCGTTATATTGATACAGTCGATACGCAAGCCACCCCCACAGACACCATCATCAACATGATGGTGGGGCGTACCATTTTGCAAGCAACGCCCGAAGTGCCGGAAAACGCCAGCGATGAAGTCGTACTCGAAGTGAAAAACCTCAATCGTGGCCGAACGGTGAAAGACGTGAGCTTTGTCCTCAAAAAAGGGGAAATCCTCGGTTTTGCCGGACTGATGGGCGCGGGACGCACCGAAGTGGCTCGTGTTATCTTTGGCGCAGATGGTATGGATTCTGGCGAAATTTTTATCCACGGCGAACAAGTAAAAATCAAAAGTCCAGGGGATGCGGTTAAAAATGGCATCGCTTATTTATCTGAAGACCGCAAGCGGTATGGCCTAACATTGGGCATGGATGTGGAAATGAATACCGTGTTGGCCTCATTTAACAAGTTCCTCGATTTTGGTGGCTGGGTAAATACGAAAAAGACGAAGGAAACGGCCGTTCACTACGTAGATGCCCTCTCCATCAAAACACCCGGTATCAAACAAAAAGTGAAAAACCTGTCCGGTGGCAATCAGCAGAAAGTGGTTATCGGTAAGTGGCTCACAGCCGATACCGAAATCCTTATCTTCGACGAACCCACACGCGGTATTGACGTTGGCGCCAAAAGTGAAATTTACAAACTGCTCAACGACCTGGCGCGGGAAGGGAAATCGATCATCATGATCTCCTCAGAACTGCCAGAAATCTTACGCATGAGCCATCGCGTCATCGCCATGTGCGAAGGGCGCATCACCGGCGAACTGCCCATCGAAGAAGCAACACAAGAAAAAATTATGCA
>JACSSI010000812.1 GCA_014879345.1 Anaerolineae bacterium
AGAGAATGCAGCCAGCATATTGACCATCAATAATGATGGGTGCAGCGGCGTCTAATAAACCGCCGGCGCATTTATAGGCATATGGCTTTCCTTGTTCATGGGCAATTCGTCCCCCATCTGCATCACACTGTTGGCAGCGTGCCAGACCTGTTTTTGTGGAACGGATCATATCGCAAACGGTGCAAAAATTGCTCGTTTCTGTGATGGGATTGCCGTATTTATCTACAGTAACGGCCGCCACATCCATTGCTTGGGCAAAAGAGTCTTGAAGCTGTTGCAGGAGTCCCAGGTCAATATAATCTTCAATTTGAATATCGGGTTCAAGGGGTTGTGAGTTATCCATGATCTCCTCGTTCTGAAACAGGCAATCTAGGCAAAAGGCTCCTTCCGCGAGGATTGTATACTCGCTGTGGTCGGTTTCTGACCGTTGCGAGTATAGATTGCTTCTCAGAAAAAGGGGGTCTGGCTTAGTCGTGGTCGTGGGAAACGGCCGTTTCAGTAGCTGCGAATAATGCTTGGCAGTAACCAGAGCATCCATTCATAGGCTACACGACATCACAGTTGCGGGACAGCGTCGGCTTTTTTGTGATGGAACAAAGCACCGATCTTCACCCTTTGGTAGTCAAAATTTGATACTTCTACAAACAGTTGATTATCAACCGTTGCCCTATTATAAGGGATCATTTTAACAATGGGCAATTTTGACGCAGTCACGGCAAAAATGTTCATCTTCAATTTTATTAACCAGTATGGCTTGGCTTATCTTCTCCAGGCGTGGCAGCGTTTGTCGATGGTGCTGACATTGGTCACATTGCGGGCATTACTGCCATCGCTGTTGCTGACAAAGACATCTTTCACACCAGGCCCGATGGGCTTGAGAAACAAGATCATGCTGCCATCTTGGGAAAATATAGGTGTAAAGCCAGTGGGGATAATTTGGTTGTAACTGCCATTAGGGAAGGCGCGATTAACTGTGTCGCCTGTGACGAATAAGAAAGAGTCGCTGGTAGGAGACCAACGAATGCCTTCAGCGCTGTCAAGAGAGCCTTGATAAATAAAGGTGTAATTTTCAGTGCCTGGCGGTCTTATGCTGATGGTTGAGTCGTTGACCACTACCTCATAGGCTCCATTCGGAGATGGACAGACATCAATGCCGCTGGTAATGTTGCATACCAGTCCAAAATAAAGATCGTATGACTCACCGGTGACAGTGGTGGCGGGACTGCTGCATGTGTTGGAGGCAACTGTGCCTAATTCTTGCGGTGAACTCCAGGATGGGTCTGTGGTGAGAACGCTGTTGCCTGATGTGTAGAAAATCCTTCCCACGCTGCCAGGATCAACCGAATTACTTGTGCCGCCAGATGTGGTTTCGCTGCCACTGGTAGTGGAATTGCCGCCGGATGAGGAGGAGCCTGAGTAAGCAATGTTGGCAGCGGTGAGATCATCCAGATAGATGTCACCTGTGCCGTTGAAGGCGTTATTGGCATCATCTAAAACAAACCCTCGGAATGAAATTGGATAATCGACGGTGTCATTTTTGGGGCCGCTGATGTGCTGCCAGGGCCAATCTTGATCGGTGTCGATGTAACCAGTCATCTGTTTCCAGCCGGTGTGGTTGATATTGCCAAAGGGAATCTGCCAGGTTTGACCTTCTCGGTCTATTATCCAGGCATTGAGGTAATGGCCTTTGCCGTCGCCATACACCCAAATTTGCAAGGCGGTGGGTTCACCCTCGATGGGATTGTTCTGCATGAAGACAACGTAGTCGTTGTTGCTGGAGGTGAATTCGTAGTTGATTTTGCCGGAGGTGCTGCCGCTGTGGGCTTGTGTGGTGGATTGGGTGAAGCTGCCGTTTGGCTCATCGCCACGAATCCAGGTGCCAAATTGGTCAAAGCCCATGGGCAGACCGCCACCACTGCTGCTGCCACCAGTGGGATTGCCTGGGGTGTTGGTGGGTTCTGTGGTAGGGCTGGCGGTGGGTCTGGGTGTGTTTGCGGGTCTGTCGGTGGCGGTGGGTTTGGGAGTGCGTGTCGGGTTAGGTGTTTCTGTGGGGGCAGCGGTCGGATCAGGTGTGTCTGTATCCGCTGCCGCGACGACTTCTTCTTCTGGTTCAGGTGTGTCTGTAGGTGAATCGGTTGGTTCCGGTGTGTTGGTTGTTTCGATGACTGTGTTTAGTGAGGCGAGCATGGAGGTGTCGGGGGTGGGTGTGCCGAGCACCATGTCGTTGAGCGGTGTGAGGAAGAAGGCAGCCGCGCCTCCGCCCAGGCAGAGTATTAAGAGCAGAGGAATGAGCCATAACGGCCGTTTCTTCCCCAATATCGTCTTTTCTGTCGGTTCTGCGATGCGTGTGCCACCGGTTGGTGTGGCGGCTGCGGCAATGTTTGCCATTGCGGCAGCGGTGGCGTAATGGGGTGTACCTAGTGGTGCGGGTTGGCCGGATTGTTCACTTTGTAAGGCTATGTCTAAGCTGGCAATCAGTTCATTTGCTGATTGATACCGATCTGCTGGGTCTTTTTGCAAGCAGGTGTGGATGACGTTTGCGGTGAATGGCGAAATGTCAGGCCGTAAATCTGTGATTGGTCTGGGGGTGTCTGTGATATGTTTGCTCAAAATAGACCAGGGTGTATCTCCTGTAAACACACGCTGTCCGGTTAGCATTTCATATAAAATCATGCCTAGTGAATAGAGATCGCTGCG
>JACSSI010000813.1 GCA_014879345.1 Anaerolineae bacterium
CCCACTGTCCAGCGTCGCCGCCAGACCTGCCGCGTCAGTGTCCGTACCGGCAGCAAAAGATTTTCTGTCGAGAGCGCCAACCGGAGATAGGCAATTGCTAACCCCAGCCCGCCGAATCCGGCAAACATAAACAACCCTACCAATAACCAGCCATAAGCGCCAAATGTCACCAACTCCTGATTGGTGTTAAAAATAAAACGCCAGACAGCGACCCCTAAAAAGACACCCCCCAGGCCAAATCCGGCAGCGCTCCAACTCGTAATTGGCCAATAACGCCGCCCCACCGTCCAGCGAGCCAAAGATATGCCCATCAGCGCCCCAAACAGCAAGCCCACAATGCCATACAGCAACCCAAACACAAGCATCGGGGTATAAGCCACGTCGTAATAGGCCAGCAGAGACGTAATCAAAATAACCGGAAACAGCAACAGCCCATACCCCGCGCCAAAAGTAATACCACTGCGCCAGGCGTACCCCCACTGATTCCCTTTTTGCCCAATAATAGGCAGCGTCCACCCACCGATGAAGCCGCCCAGCAGCCCACCTAAACCGGAGATAACAAACGCTAGCAAAACGCCAGCCGCCAGCCGAACTGCTGGATTATCATAAATAAACCAGTTGGGGGGAACCTGCTCAAACAGGAAAAAGCTGATGAGGTTGCCTATCAGCAAGCCGCCGCCATACCCCAGGCTGCTGGTCAGCAGTTGAACGGCGTGCGGCTTTGTTTTTATATCGAAAAATTGCATTTAGTACCTTATCAGTAAACTGTTTCCTCAAAACAAAAATATCCTCGGATGGCACAGATTTTGCAGATTAAAAAATCTGCGCCATCTGCGAAATCTGCGGATAAATCTTTTTCCGGCTTATCCAGGTTAGGGCTTTACGAACTCCATATCACCCATAAACAGGGATCCGCTTGGCGTTTGGTCAAAAACCAGCGCCACTTCGCTAATCTGCGTTAAATCTACGCCAGCAAAATCGCTCACTAGCAGCCGGACGGTCGTCATTGGTACGCGCCCGGTGAAAAAACCACCCTCAAAAAAAGAATCTTCTTCTATATCGCCGAGGGGATATAGCAAAGCGGGTTCGTCAGAACGTGTTTGCACCGTGGCTGTTGTCCCTGATTTGTCTGTGAGTTGTACGGTGAAGGCTTGATAGGTGTCTGGGCTGTTTAAGGAAGATGTGGGATCAACGGCCGTTCTCAAACTAATCGTCGTGAAATCGCTCAAATCTCCGGCCCCTTCCGGCAGCGTCAGCCGCAGCGCTGCGCCCGATTCTTCCCACGAGACCACCATCATCGCCGGGTTGCCGGGAATGACCAGATTCACCCGCTTACACGGCTCGCTGCCCGGCTTCATGCTCGGTGTGTAGTACCCTTCCTGGCAAAACAAAGTCGTCAGGCCATCAGCCTCAACAGCGCCGCCCACCAGATTGGTTGTCAGCTCATCAGCGCTGGCCGGAACCAACAACGGCTGGCGCTTAGCCGCCTCAGCCAGCGTCATCACGCGAGCTGGCTGCCCAAACAACGAATCCTGCGTCAGCGCCGTCGAATCTATACCCAGGCGAGCCTTCGCCTCTGCTACCGCCTGCGGGTCGTCGCTGAAAATCGTCGTTAGAAAAGTGAGGCCGATATCGGTCAGGAATTGGCGTTGGTCTGACGGATCTAGCAGTGGCGCGCAGTCCGGGCGGTCGCTAAATCCTACCATATCAGGGCCTAAAATCTCGTTAAAGGCGTTATGGTTGGCCTGCTCCAGCCAAACCGATAAGGCCCACTGCTCCTGGCTGGGGTCTAGTCGCGCCCCTTCATAGAAAAGCTGCCCTTCCTGATCCATCACATCCCCATCGCAAGCCGGCAGAATCACGACCTGAGGCACGCGAGAGCCGGCTGGCAGGGTGAAGATTGGCGCTGGTGCCAGCAGTAGCAGCCCTGAAACCGGCCCATAACCAAACGTTTCGGCTGCATCTGGGGCGGCCAAACCCTGGCTGTTGGTCAGCCAACTGGCCGCCTCCCCACCCCGGGAGTGGCCGAAGAAAGCCAGACGGCTCATATCAGCCCGTCCGTCCAACTCTACGCCAAAATCGTTGGGGCCACCAGCCGCCGCCTCAGCCAGTGCGCCCATATGCAGTGCAAGCAGTTGAGACAGCCGTTCACCAGGCGTGCCTTCGCCGAAGCCGAAGGTGTTTTCAGCATTAAAGTTGGGTGCAATCGCCACATACCCTTCGGCCGCCAACGCTTCGACCAGATAGGCAAATCCCTGGTAATTGGGTTGTTCTACCTCTGGATCGCACGGCCAGCGATCTACGCCGCCTTCCTCTTCCGGGCAGCCGTGATGCGTGCCATGAATGATGAGAACGACTGGGTAAGGGCCATCACCGCCTGTGGGTGCGGCGATGACGCCGTTTAAGCGCACCGGCATGTTGTGAAAACGGCTGTCTTCAGGGAAGCGAGACTGCACGATGGTCGTTTCGCCCAGGTTGTACTCCATTGCGACTGGCAAAACATCATTTGTTTCTGCCGTCGGGGCTGGTTCCGCTGTGGAGGGAATGGTTGGTTCTGCTGAAGGGCTAACGGTTGGAACGGCCGTTCCTGGCGCGGGTGACGCGCAAGCAGCCAGGATGAGTAGCATTAAAAGGTGCAGTAAGGATTTTTTCATACGTTTATTTAGGAGAGCGCAAGGTTTGTTTAATATCC
>JACSSI010000814.1 GCA_014879345.1 Anaerolineae bacterium
GCCAATACTAATTGGCATTAAATTTGAGGAGACTTTTGTAGTCTCATACACAACTTTAAACCGCACCCATTAATTTACCATCCCACCACCTTGCCACCCCACCACCTTGCCACCTCCCACCTTGCCCCCCTGCAACCTCGCCACCTCAAAACACCAATATTTCTCTAATGGTCATTTATCGTTTTCAAGTTAAACTTAGTTAGTATCAAAATCGACAGTGGACAGCAATGTCCATGGAGGTGCATAAAATATGAGCATCGACAATATCATTGAAGTCAATGAAGACACATTTGATCAAGATGTTATAGATCGTTCTATCGACATTCCCGTAGTTGTGGATTTCTGGGCACCCTGGTGCGCACCTTGCCGCGTGCTTGGCCCCATTTTAGAAAAACTAGCCAAAGACCCAGACCTCAACTTCATATTGGCTAAAGTAAACGTGGATGAAAATCCAGCCCTCTCCATGGCCTTCCAGGTGCAAAGCATCCCAACTGTCATAGCCTTTTTGGACGGTGAAGCAGTCGACGACTTTACCGGGATCAAACCAGAAAGTCAGATTCGCAAATTCATCGAAGAACTTGTGCCTAGTGAAATTGATATTGCCATCACAGATGCCAACAGTTTACTTGCAATTCGGCAATATCATGAAGCAGAAAAAGCATATCGAGAGGTCCTAGACCTATTCCCTGGGCATCCCACCGCCATGGTCAACCTGGGGCAAACACTCATCGCCCAAGGCAAAGGATGTGAAGCCATCGGCTACCTGCAAGATTGCATAGATAGCCGCCAATATACCAAAGCGCAAACACTGTTGCCTCTGGCAGAATACCTGTGCCAGATCGATACCGCCTGGGATGATGATGATGACATCACGCCACTGGAAGCACAATATCGGCAAGCCGCCTATCTATTAAAACGTAGTAACTACGCCGCCGGTTTAGACGGTCTCATCGACGTGCTGCGGCAAGATAAAAATTACCAAAAAGGCCGTGCCAAAGCCGTTATTTTGGCACTCTTTGAACTCCTTGGCGAAGGGGATGACCTCACACAAACCTATCGCCGCGAATTGGCGTCAGTTCTGTTTTAAAGCGTAACGCTCAAAGATTGGAGATTGTCTTCAAATAATCTCCAATCTTTATTCACTCTCGAATACACCCCGCCCAATCATAAATCCCCAATCAAAAATCGTTAATCGTCAATCTCACCGCTTTTGTGTACCATTCCCCCTATGAATCTAGTCACCCTGCAAAACGCCACCTTCCATATGGGAGAACGCACCCTCCTCGACAATGTAGACCTGCTCATCAACGAAGGCGACCATATTGGCCTCATTGGCCCCAACGGCAGCGGGAAAACAACGCTGCTGCGCATTATTTCCGGTCAGGAACCATTGGCAGCAGGCACTCTCACCGTCTGGGGCAACGTGCGCATCCAATTCCTGCCCCAAGACCCCTTCATAGACCCTGACCTCACCGTGATTGAAGCCGTCTTTCAAAGTGACGCACCGCAAATGAAGCTGCTGCTGGCCTACCAACAAATCAGCAAGCAGCTCCAGCACCAGCCCCAAAACTCAGAAATCCAGGCCAAATTTTCAGAAATCAGCGCCCAAATGGATCAAGCCAATGGCTGGTCGGCCGAAGCAGAAGCAGAAACCATCCTCACGCGCCTGGGCATCACCGAATTCAACGCCAAAATTGGCACACTCAGCGGTGGGCAGCATAAGCGCGTGGCGCTCGCCCACGCCCTCATCGACCCTGCCGATCTGCTCATTCTGGACGAACCAACCAACCACATTGACGCCGAAACCATCGCCTGGCTCGAAAAACATCTGGAGCAGCGCCCAGGCGGTTTACTCATGGTTACGCATGATCGCTATTTCCTCGACCGCATCGCTAACCGTATTGTGGATTTGGATCGCCGCCAACTGGTTAGCTATCCGGGCAATTACACGCAGTACCTGGAACTCAGCGCCCAACGGCACGAGGGTCTCGCCAGCGCCGAACAAAAGCGCCAACAACTGCTCAGGCGCGAGTTAGAATGGGTGCGGCGCAGCCCAATGGCGCGTAGTACCAAACAAAAAGCGCGTATTCAACGGGTCGAGGAACTGCAAAAACTGAGCATCGACAGGCGTGAAAATCAAATCGGCATCTCGCTTGCCAGCCGGCGACTGGGCAAGCGGGTGCTGGAAGCCCGCGACCTGAGCAAATCTTTTGGTGACTTGACGCTGTTTGAGCATCAAGATTTTGACTTGAATCCCGGAGATCGCATCGGCATCCTGGGGCCAAATGGAGCCGGTAAAAGCACCTTCCTCAATGTGCTGGCAGGCAAAATTCAGCCGGACAGCGGCACAGCCATCTGGGGCGAAACTGTCGTGCTGGGCTATTATGACCAGCAGAGTGAAGGCTTGCGCGATGATTTGCGCGTTATTGATTACATCGCCAATAGTGCCCCCCTCATCAAAAACGCAGAGGGCTTTCGTATTGACGCGGCGCAAATGCTGGAGTGGTTCCTCTTCACCCGTGCTGAACAACAGACCTATATCGGCAGTCTCAGCGGTGGCGAACGGCGACGACTTTATCTGCTGCATACGCTCGTCACCCAGCCCAATGTGCTGTTCCTTGATGAACCGACGAATGATCTGGATATTCAAACGCTGGCTGTGTTGGAAGAGTTTCTCGATAATTTCAAG
>JACSSI010000815.1 GCA_014879345.1 Anaerolineae bacterium
ATAAAGGCGAAGAACATAGCGAAGTAGATATAGTTGCGCAGATGTAAATCGTGAGCCAGTGCTGCACTCCAGCCTTCGATGACGAGCATGACGCCAATCAAAATGAGGAAGGAAAGCGCCAACACTTTCATAGTGGGGTGCTTTTCGACGAAGGCACTGATGGCACTGGATGCAGCGAGCATGACACCCGCAGCCACGATGATAGCGGTAATCATGACCCACAATTCATCGGCAATGCCAACGGCCGTTATCACCGAATCCAGTGAGAATACAATATCCACCAACACAACCTGAATGATCACGCCACTGATCGCCACCTTTTTGACAGCTTCCACATCATGCTGCTTGTGATCCACAGTCTCCAGCTTATCATGAATTTCATACGTACTTTTGGCAATAAGGAATAAACCGCCAGCCAGCAGAATCAAATCACGTCCACTGATTTCATTGCCAAAGACTTCAAACAATGGCGCAGTTAATCCCATAATCCAACTGATAAACAGCAGCAGCAAGATGCGTGTCCCTACCGCCAGGCCAATCCCTAAGCGGCGGCCCATTGCTCTTTGATTTTCAGGGAGCTTCCCGGTCAAAATGGCGATGAAAATGACATTATCAATACCCAGCACAATTTCAAGTGCTGTGAGTGTAAGCAAAGCAATTAAATTTTGAGATGTGAAAATTTCCATAGATACATTCCTGATTAATGCTAAAAATAGCCCACCTCAATTGATTAAGATCAAAAAGACGGGCTTTTCTAAATTGTGTTCAGTTTACGGTGATTGACTTGCTATTTGAAATTGAGCTAGAAAAGATTAGGAGGCAGAGGGGCCTTTATAGTCTGCGCTGCCAAAGCCCAGCATCAAATAACCAATGACATTTAAGAAGAATAGCAAAACGATGCCATAGGCAGCACTCTTGCCAAATGACTTTGCCAGATCAATAGAGACAATGATGGCAATAATAAAGTTTACGAAGGGAATGAAAAAGAGAATAATCCACCACCCAGGTCGGCCAATAATTTCCAGCAAAACCCAAATGTTATAGAAAGGAATAATGGCAGCCCAACCCGGTTTTCCTGCTTTGGCATAAACTTTCCACATGGCTGCAATGAGGATGATGACGAATATGAGCCAGCAGATCATATAAACGCCACCAAAAAGGGCAGCAAAAACACCTGAACTGTCATCATTTTGTAACATAACTGAGGCTAAATTAAGCATGGGTTTCTCTCCTGATTTATTTATAAGAAATTGCTTTATAGTTTCACCGTAAAACCTGTTAACTTATACACTACTAATATGGCAAGGTCAACAGAAGTTTTACGAATCTACAATTTGCCCCTATACTTGTTTTGCCTGATTCTTACGATGGGTTGAATCCTTCACCCATTTTCAGTGCAGTCACCCAGATTATCGATAAACCCACAATTAAATTTATGGAGGATGATGCAATGGCAGAAGAAAAGAAGATGGTCGGCGATGTTTATTATCCCGCCCCAGAAATTGTAGAGCACGCCCATGTGCCAGATTATGATAAGGTGCATAAGGAAGCAAGTGCTGATTTAGCTAAATTTTGGGGCAAGGTTGCCACCGAAAACTATGAATGGTATCAACCCTGGGAGAAGGTGTTAGATGATCATAATGCACCATTTTATAAATGGTTTGTGGGAGCCAAGGTAAATATTATTCATAACGCGCTCGATAGACACATGAGAACGGCCGTTCGTAACAAAGCCGCCCTCATATTTGAAGGGGAGAAGGGTGACACCCGCGTCTATACCTATCAGCAGCTCAACTATGAAGTTAGCAAATTCGCCAGTGTCCTGCGTTCCATGGGCGTGCAAAAAGGAGACCGTGTTACCCTTTATATGGGGCGCGTGCCGGAATTGATGATCTCCATGCTGGCCTGTGCCAAAATCGGCGCCATGCACTCCGTTGTATATGGTGGTTTTTCCACCGAAGCGCTGCATGAACGCATAGATGCCAGCCAATCCAAACTGCTCATCACCTGTGATGGCGCTTGGCTGCGCGGCTCCGTCATCGAGTTGAAACAGATTGCCAATGAGGCTGTTGACCGGTCTGGAACCATTCAATCTGTCATCTGTGTCAAACGCACCGAAACCGAAGTGGAAATGGTGCAAGGGCGTGACTATTGGTATCATGATTTGATGGCATTGCCCATCGCTGATCCCACCGCTGAAACCGAGATAATGGACGCGGAAGACCCCTTGTTCATCCTCTACACCTCCGGCACGACTGGCAAACCGAAAGCCATTCTACACACACATGGCGGTTATATGGTATGGACTTCCACCACGATGAAATACGTCTTCGACATCAAGCCAGAAGATGTGTGGTGGTGTGCCGCTGATCCGGGCTGGATTACAGGTCACAGCTATATCGTCTACGCACCGCTGATTTTAGGGGCAACCAGTGTCATGTATGAAGGTGCGCCCACCCACCCATATCCAGATCGATGGTGGTCACTCATTGCCAAATATGGCGTTTCCATCCTTTACACTGCGCCCACTGCCATTCGTGGCCTGATGCGCTTTGGTGAGAGCTGGCCTAACAAGCACGATCTGTCCAGCTTGCGGCTATTAGGTTCTGTTGGCGAGCCGATCAATCCTGAAGCGTGGAAATGGTATTATCGTGTGATTGGCAAGGAAGAGTGTC
>JACSSI010000036.1 GCA_014879345.1 Anaerolineae bacterium
AGGAAGGGGAGGGTGGTGGTCAGAAATGTCAGGACGAGTGCAAGCCAGAAAACGGCCGTTATCCGCAGCAAAGTTGGCAAGAGAACGGCCGTTATAGGCAAAACGGCCGTTGTTCCCACAAGCAGCGCCATCAGCCCCATCTGCACCTTCATCACCTGGGGCGTGTGAGAATCCTTGACAGCCCGTTCCGGGAAGCGGCGGATCGTCTGGGTTTTCCAGTAACCAATCCAGAATTTCTTGTGAAAATAGGCACGCCATGACGCACTGTGCTGGTGATAAACCACAGCATCCGGTTGAAAGACAAACTGGTAGCCGCGTGCTGTCAGGCGGAAAGAGAGTTCCTGGTCTTCGGTGTAGTGGAAGCGCTCATCGAACCCGTTATTTTCAAGCAGCACCTCACGGTGGTAGGCGGCTGAATAGGTGTCTATAAAATCAATGCGGGACTGTTTGTGCAGCAAATCATATTTGTCTTCATATTCAATTTGCACGAAGCGAGCCACCAGTTCAGGCTGGTTGGTGGCGTAGCTGCCTTTGCAGCCATCAATTTCCGGGTTGGCGAACGGTTGGGCGAGGCAGTGGAGCCAGTTTGGGGTGGGGATGCAGTCGGCGTCTGTGAAGCAGATGAGGTTGTGACTGGCAGCCTGGATGCCGATATTGCGGGCGGCGGCGGCACCTTTTGTGCTTTCCTGCCGGATGAGGCTAACGGCGGCTTCTTTTTCGCAGAGGGCGGCTGTGTTGTCGGTGGAACCGTCATCGACGACGATGATTTCATAGGCAGATGGCTCGATGTGCTGCTGCTGTTTGAGGGCATGCAGGCAAGATTGGATGGTGTGTTCGGCGTTGTGCGCGGGGATGATGACGGAAATCTTCATCTGCCGACCGCTTTTTGCCATTTCCAGTGGGTGCGGGAGACGGCGACAGCGCCAAACGCCAGCAGCGGCAGGACGATGACAAGGTAATAAATCGTGGAGTAGCTCACGATAACCGCTTCATCTCTCAAACCAAAAGCGAACAAGGTCAGAGCGGCTGTGCCGTTCAGGATGCCGATTTTGCCCGGTGTGGAAGGTGGTGCGATTGCCAGGATGACGATGATGTTGAGCAGAGCGGCTTCGACGATGCCCAGTTCAAGATGGAAGGCGAGAAACAGCAAATAAGGTGTGGATACAGTCAGCAGGGCAATGACTGCTGATAAGCCGATGATGACCAGGGTTTGCCGTTTGTGGCGCAGGGCATCCAGTCCTTCCAGCCCGGAAACAAGCCAGCGCATGACCCGGTCTTCCCATTTGCCGGGCAGCCACCTGGCAAATAAGCGGCTTATTTTGATGATCCAACCGGTTTGGAAGGCCAGGATGTAGAGGCTGAAGAGGGAGAGGAGGGAAACGGCCGTTATCATGGGCAGCGGGTTCGTGACAAAATTGGGCAGGATGACGGACGGCAGAATCAGCAGCAGCGATAAGCCGACCATGATCAGGTCTAGCAATTTTTCAACAACGAGGGTGCCTAATGCGCGTGCTTTGCCCACGCCAGCCATCCAGTCGATGGCAAACAGACGCGCAATTTCCCCCAAACGCATGAAAGGCAGCACCAGATTGACGAATGCGCCGAGATTGAATGCCCAGAACACAGGCGGAAAAGGGGGTTTTTCGGTGGGTGTTGTCAGCAAAATTTGCCAGCGCCAGGATTTGACGAGCAGGGTGAGGATGAGGGTGGCAAAACTGAGCAAAATGTAGAGAGGTGAGGCCGCAGCGAAGGCGTTGATGAGTTCTGCCAGGGTGACGCGCTGGGCAATTGTCCAGATGCCGATGATGAGGAGAACGGCCGTTGCCAGCAAACTAAACCACGACCATGCCTGCTGTTTTCTTACTGAAACGGGCTTATCTTGATTGTTGTTGGCCACCATGTTGCCACCATGTTTATGATTCTGGACGGACAATGCGGGCGCTGGGGTCGCCAAAGAGGGCGAAGGTGTCACTGATTTCGCGCATACCGCTATTTTGAATGTCTAGCGATAATTTTGCTGCCTGGAAAGCGTCGCCCATGCGTGTTACGGCTGGGTCGTTTAGCTGTTGGATTAAGCTGACGGCAAATGGCTCCTGATTAGAGGAGAGAGTCAGGCTGGTGGCGGCTACAGAGAGAACGGGGCCTGATTCATGATTGAGCATCACCTCTGTAAGTGAGGGCTGGTCCGGCTGCGTAAACAGGCCTGTGAGGCAGGTAAGCTGCACCACAATCGGCGGTGTGTTGCTGTTGAGATTGGTGACGGCTTCTTGTGTGAATACGTTCTCTTTGCCCCATTGGCGCAAGCTGCCATGCCCGATGTAGGTCGCTAACCAGGCGCCTTCGTTGAGGGCGGTGGTGACTTCATCGGCATGCAGGGCGGCGCTGATTTGTAAACCGTCAGGTGAGAGTTGGCTGGCTGTGGCGATGTTTTGGGCGGTCAGTTCAAATTGAGGCTCTGTGCCATCAGCCGCGAATAATGTGGTGTTAACGGCCGTTCCTGCCTCATAAGCCAGGGTGCGTTCAACTAAAGCGGCTGCTTCTGCCGGTATGCTGACAGGCCAACGGCCTACGGCCATGTCAGGTGCACCATCCCCATCTGTGTCGGTTAATACAGAGTCGCTTACCGTTTCGCCGCTGTACGAAACCGGCACCATCAACGCTGGCACGATGTTTTGCGGAGCCATGTCGAGGTAATTGCGATAATCAGAGGTGGCATCCCCCACGAGCAGGAGATAGCTTGGTTTAGGCTCCTGCCACTGGTCGTGGGCATACGTGATGAATTGTTTGAGGCTTTCGGGTGATGGTTCACCGCCGCCAAATTCGTCATACAGTTCGGCGACGGGGATTAGCTTGACGCTAAGTCCTTCTTCGGTTCTGGCGGCAACCAGCGGCGCGAGTGCTGGTGCTAATTCATCGGTGGTGAGAATGATGAGGTCGGCTTGCTGGCTGGTGTCGCGCCACTTGCTGGCACGTACCGGGCTGATGGCAGCCGGCGCAGCGAACCCTTCTGGCGCTACTGCGGCAAGCTGCATATCGGGCTGAAGCGAGAGTTGCACCTGATCTGTATGTGCGGTTGAGTCGGCAATATGTTGTGGTGCGTTGGCATCATAAATATCAAAGAGCAGCGGGGTATTGCTGAAACCAGAGAGGGTGATTTGACCGGTGGCGGGTTGGAGGATGAGTTGGTCGTTAACGGCCGTTGGCGGGGCGCTGTAGGCCAGGTCTACCCAATTGAGTTGTACGATGTCTAAAAATGTGGCACCTTCAGGCGCGTTGTCCAGAATAAGTTCGTTTTTACCACTTTTTAGCGTGTCGGGCGGAATCTCGAGTGTGGCTGTGTGGAAAGTATTGCCGTCAAACTGGATGATGCCGATGGGCGTCTCATTGATGATGACCTCGAGATCGTGATCGTTTTCTACTTCAGAATTGTAGGAGATACCAACCAGTTGGATTGTGATTTCGCCGCTGCCATCCGCTACGGCAGGAAGGTCAAAGGTGATGGGGAAGCTGTTACCCTGTCGGATGGTTTCCCAAAACCAGACATCGCCTTCTCCGTGGGAACGGGCTTGAGATTCGTAAAGCAGGTTTTCTTCCAAGTGCCGGCTGCTGGTGATGCTTTCTAGTTTGGTAGTGGCGGATAGGGCGTTGGAAACGGCCGTTTCCGACATCAATACGCCCCCATCTGCGACGGCTAAAATATAAGGACGGGTGGCGGTATAACGGCTTGTCGGTGCTTGCCCATAAAACAGAAGCGTATCCTCATGAAAATAGAAAGGAACGGGTTGGTCTTGGGTGGTTAGTGACAGGGTGTCTTTTGAAAAAGCATCAAATGTAATGCCAGCCTCGGCTAAATCTTTCTCGCTGACTTGGTAAAAGCCATCGGCTGCAATTTCGATTTTGGCTTTGTTTGCGGCTATGTCAAAGGTTTCCTGGTTTTTTTGAACGCCGTTGTTTTTTACGCCGTTGTTATTTAGGCCACATGCTGCCAGGAGAAACAAACATACCAGCCCGATGATCCAGGGCTGGTATATACGAGATGTTAATTTTGCTTTTTTTAGCAGTGAAAGGGGCATCCTTTACCCTAGTTTGCTTTGCGTGAAAACAGTAAGATAGTGCCAATGAGTCCGGTGGCAAAAATGAGCAGTGCCACAATAAATCCTAACCACAAGAAAATGCGACCCTGGTTGGCTGATGCGTTTCCACTGGAATTGATGTTGGTTGGTTCGTCTGCTTGTGTGCCTGAGTAGCCATCTGTGCTGCCGATGACGGGTACAGGCGTCGAAACGGTTTCGTAAGCTACGGCATCATCGACTACGGCCTCATCAACTGTGGTATTACTGGTATCGACATCATAGGGATCAGGAACGGCCGTTGCTGTTGGCTCATCACCTGGATATTCATTTTGCGGTTGAGGTGCCAGCGATCCATTACTGTTTGTTTCGATTGTTTCTGCCTGTGCAAATACTTCTGAAACGCCGCCTAAACTGGCACTGCTGACTTCTCCAGAACGGGTAGTATCTGAAGCGGTGGTGTTATCAGTGGTTTGCGCAATGTTGGTTGTGTCTGAATTTTGCACAGATGAGGTCAGCGACTGTGCTGAGTTGGGTGTAATGGTGACGAAACCGCCAGGCGGTGTACTCGTTGCTTGCTGGTTGGCAGATGGCGTGGCTGTGACTGTTGATCCGGCCGATGTTCCTGGTTTGGCTGTTGCGGTGCTGCTGCCAGGGCCACTAATAACGACGGGTGTATTTGTTGGCAGGATGCCGACGGTGACGGTGTCACGTCCTGCTTCTGTTTCATTACTTGAGGTCTCAACTTCCATCAATATATAGGTGTAGACCTGACCATTTTGTACCCTGTTATCGGTAACGCTATAAGTGCCACCTATGGCGACACCACCAACACCTGGGATGAATCCGTTATCGCCCACATAATCGAGATACACGGCGCTGCCACCTGAGGCAGCGCGTTTGATGCGGAACCCAAGTGTGTTTAATTCACTGCCAGTCTCCCAATCCAGACGGACTGCATTATTGAGGGGGACAGCATCGAAGGAGATTAAGCTAACGGCCGTTGGCTCATCATCAGCCTGGGTGGGCAACCATAATACAGTCATGGCTGCAATGAAAAGGCAGAGAAATAATATGATTTTTGGTAGAAATTTATTCACCAATCGCATCCTTCAATAAAACATAAGTGGTTACTTTGTAATCATTGGCAGAAAAACAAAGTTATCTAGCGCTGGGCGAACGGCCATCATGGCTGGATCTCCCTGAAGATTAAAGCTGTATAATTCAGATTCAGCAAATACAGAACTTTGCATGAAGTACAGTTTAGCATAGTTTACCGCATCACCGAGATTTATTTGATTTTGATTTACCATGCCTTTATAAATGCCTTCCATAAGAATCGTGTGTTCACTGTCATACCCTAACCCTGCTGAACCCCAATGGGCAACCGATCCCATAAGGTTGGTTAGCTTTAAAAAGCGTTCACCCACTCCTGGTCTGCCAGGCCAGGCAAAATACCCATCCAGGCAGTCGGCACTCAATACGATGGCTGGGTTGTTGATGTTACCCCACTCGTTTTTTAGAGTGTCATCAGAGACAGAGATGTCAGTAGTCCAAAATGAGGGAGTAGCAGCATCCCGATAAACACCCCACCGTTCTACGGCACCATGTCCCCTGTAATTGACAATGGAAACACCCTCATAAGCTTCGGTTTTGAAAGCTTCTTTGAATGCCGTATTGTTTGCATAGTTCTCTCGGCAAAGATGGATTTGTTCATAATCGTTGGCGGGTAACAGGGAGCCTGTTTTTTGGAGGTTGGTCAGGCAAAAACTGCCGCCGGCCTTCGGGTCTGGAAAATCTGCCAAAAACAGAATCCGTTGTTTTCCGTTGGCTGGTATCGATAGTAAATTCTCTTCATACCGGATGATTTTATCGACGACGGCAGTGGCTTGTGCTTCTGTTTCTACCGTCAACCGGCCGATTGCCATATCTGGCTGCAAATCATCACCTACCAGAAAGACGAGGGGATTGTCAGAGGGTATCAAGCCCTGGATGCGGTCTTTGAACTGCATATCTGTGGGGACGTAATTTTCAGCATTTTTGTCCCAGGTGCTGCAATTTGCAGCACAGTCTAGTTTACGCGGGGCAACGACACCATCTCCAACCAATGCGACATAGCTGGGGCTGGTAGGCCAGGTTAGCAGTGCATTTTTTAGATAGGCCTGGATGGCTTCTGGCATGGGCAGCCCGTAGCCATAAATATTGATGACATCTTTGATATTGACGACGTGGGTGCTGAATCCGCCGTACTTATTAAGTTGTCGATGGGCTGCCAGCTTGTTTGCGGCTGTGATGAAGTTGCCATGTGAAATGGCAACCCAATCGGCTCCGTTGACGGGGTTCAAGGTGGTGGGGGCGGCGTAGGCGCTGATTTTGCCTGTAGTTGTCAGGATGTTGCTGGTGGTGGTGGCGATGTAGTTTTGAGACGAGCTGCTGTTGATGCCGATGGTGTAGGTGTAACGGCCGTTATTTTCAGTTCTGTCTCCATTATCCAATAGAACCTGGGTGGGGGTTTTCGGCGAAGTGATATCCCAGACCAGCAGATTGTTGGGATTGTTCTCGCTGAAATCTTGCACCACCATAGCACGCCCCCCCTCCGCGTCTGTGAAAAAGAGTTGATCGTTCTGAGCTTTTAAGGTGCGCACATAATCAACCGTGATGCGATTCATGTAAGCCTCGACGCCAGTAGAACCTGAGAGAGTTACCGTAAATACATTGTTTCCAGCTTGAAGCGCGGTCATCGGCACTGATTGGGTGACATTGACATTTTTATGATCGATCCACGTTCTTTGGGTACATGCTGAAGGAGAATTAAGGCAAGTATCTATTTGATAAGTGTAGTTCTTATCATATTCGCGTGTCATGAACTCAACGGTGTAGGTGGCGGTTTGCCCGGCACTGAGGACGGGGTCTGGCAGATTGACGGAGTAAGCTTTAGTGCCAGCGCCAAATAATGCCCAGTACCAGGAGTCCGCTTCATTGGGGAAATCGTTCCAGGCATTACCGCTGGGGTCTTCATCCCACTCATTCGTCCAGGTGCTGAAGAAATAGAGTTCGTCTTCACGAGTGATGGAATCGGTGAAGGTGGTGGCGGTTTCTGCTCCTGGTGCGTTTGAAACATCTGCCATATTGGTGGCTGTGCCATTGGCCCAAAGCCAGTAGACATTGTGGGTGAGGAACTGTTTTTCACGGCGTGATCCATTAACCCCTTCACCGTAGAAGCGGATGATGTCGTTGCTTTCCAAAATAGTGGGATTTGTTCCAATTTTGATGAAATCGTAGGCTACATTTTCGCCGCGTGACATCATTTGAATGGTGGCAGGGTTAGTGCTGGCAATGTTCATGCCAGCCGCGGCTAAATCTGAGCCTAAAATGTTGTAGATGCCATCCTGGTTGATGTCGATTTTATAGGATGTGGTGCCGAGGGGGAGGGAAACGGCCGTTTCTGCCAAACTGTTCAGCCGTAAATCCTGTTCAGTCACCGGCAAACTGCGCCATGCCTTGCCCTGCTCAAAGTTGAGAACCATGTCCGCTACATTGCTCTGATAAGCGTCATCTTTGCTGGGTACTGGTTGTAAATGCTCGAGTTGTGCGCCTTCAAAGTGGAGTTCGACGCGCAGTTGCTGTGCGTGCTGTAATTCTCGCCGCAGGGGATTATAGTGCACGGGATATACATCTAATTTAACCAGACGCATATCACGGAAATAAACAGGTTCTGAAAGCTGGTAACTGTGATGAGGATACAGGGCATCAGCGGCGTAAATGTCAGGATTGGGAATCGCGGCGGCTGGTTGGGGGGAAACGGCCGTTGCCGGGAACGGTGAATCGGGATCAGAATTCACAAACGACACCATTGGTTCCACCACAGCACCCACAGCTACACCAGATTGCAAACTTACCCCTTCCTGATACACATCAACAGAAATAGAAGCACCTGGTGGTAAAGCAATAAAAGTAGAAAAATAAGGTAGTGCCGGGGAACCAGATTCCTGCATAACCATATTCAGCCCATCGCTGGAAAGGCCATCATCTTCCCCAAAAGCAATCGGGTCTGATACAAGAACAAAAGATAAACCATCTTCATCTGAACGCAAGATGGAAACACCGTTTGAAAAAGAGGTATGCGTCTCCTCAATCAAAAACCCTGAATCAGAGTCAAAAGATTGAGCTTGCAGAACAATCAATACACCGGCTAACAAAACTGTGGCTAAAAAAAATGAAAAAATAGTTTTCGACATACTTTTATTATGCATAAACAACCTTTCGATTAAAGTTCACCCATGGCTATGCCTTGCGTGATTCCCAGGTGATTAATCCATGGTTCGTTAAATCTTCCAGGAAAGCAGATACATCAGCCTCAGCCTGCTGCGGCGACAAAGCGTATTGTCGTGCCAAAGCCCTTTCAATATCTTGCACTTGAGAGCCAGTAACGATCTGTTGCCAAATATCTGCGCCAGCTTGATTTAAAACTCGGATTTCACCCGTTGTAGGAGAAACAATTACAGCCTCCCCATCTAACAATCTCCAGGTTAACTCAGGATGAATAACAGGATAGATTTGCATTAATAAATTTTCGTAATTTCCTAGCTTTTGATTTCCTTAATGCCAATAACAAGCAGACCCAAACCAACCACAATAGACAGCGCCGCTAAAACAACAGACCATCCGGTCATACCTGGAACGGTGTATGAAAATTTGTCATCTTCATATTGATTTGCGGTGCCATCATTTTGAATCTCTTCAAGTAAATAATAAAAAGTTTTGCCTGCTTCAACGGAACTATCCACATAAGAATAAGTTGCTCCCGAAATGGCGCTGCCTTCACTATCTATCATGACATCGTTCACGAGAACATAATTATCTTCATCGATCTCACTTCGGTATAAATTAAATCCGGCCGTATTCAATTCCGTCTCTGTATTCCATTGCACTGTTACAGAAGGTGGTTTGACCAATTGATAAAAAATGAGTCCACCGCCCAAAACAAGCCATAAAAATCCCATGAGAATTAACAGCTTGGATGCATTATTCGAATGGATTTCACTATCCTGGCTCATGATCGTTTAGTCAAACTGGCAATCCAGGCTGGAATTCTTGCAGATCGCGAAGATTTTTTTGACCGTCGTTTTTTAGACTTTGCATTGTATTCATATGAAGAATAATAGTAATAATAATAGCCATAACCAGAGCGGTCTAGCTTCACTTTGTTTAAAACAGTGCCAAAAATATGAGTTCCTGTGCGCGATAATCGTTCTACTGCATTGACAAAAGCATTCCGTCGTGTTTTGCCCGTGTCAACGACCAGTAAAGCACCATTGACTTTGGCTCCAATAATTGACGCATCTGCAACTGTCAATACAGGTGGGGTATCAAACACAAGCACATCAGCCACCTGTTCAAACTCAGAAATGACCTCTTTCATTCGCTGAGAGTTAAGTAACTCAGCCGGATTCGGCGGAATGGGACCGCTGGTCAAAACACTTAAATTAGTGATACTCGTCTCTTGTAAATGGGTTTTTACTGGGGTTTGGTTATCAAGTATAGCAGTGGTAAGACCCATATTGTTGGAAAGGGTGAAAATTTTGTGCTGTACTGGACGACGCAAGTCAGCGTCAACCAAGATGACCTTTTTTCCGGCTTGCGCCATAACAATGGCTAAATTCGCAACTGTGGTCGATTTTCCTTCACTGGGAGAGGCACTGGAAACGATAAAACTTTTTAATGTTTCGTCAACGGATGAAAAATCCAAATTGGTACGAATGACACGATAGGCTTCTGAGATGGGATCACGCGGAGAAACTTGTGTGATAAGTCCTTGTTTTTCATCTGCCTGTTTGATAATGGCGATGGCGCCCAAAGTTGTTAGATCAGTGTCTTCTAAAATTTGCTCTGGTGTTTTAATGGTGTCATCAAGATAATCAATTAAAAAGATAATGCCAATGGCAATCATGCCACCTATTGCGGCTGCAAGCATTACATTGGAAGATGTGCGAGGGCGTATAGGGCCACCGCTGGGCTTTGCTTCTTCTATTTGAATGAGGTTACTGGTTTCTTTAGCTTGTTCAATTTGAAGTGCATTCAAATTATTGAAGATGTCTGTGTATTGAATTTGTGCTTCGTTTAGATTGGTTTCTAGCCGGGAAAGTGTTGCTTTTTCTTCAGCCGTTACAGCGTCGCCGATTTTATTAATCTCTGTTTCTATCGTTTCAATTTTGTCGCCAATCGTTTGCAGCCTGCTCTCCCAGTTAGCAATTGGTTCAGCAAAACGCAAGCTTTCACGGTTTTGGTTATGGGTGATGAACACATCGCCCAGGGTATTGGCGATGAGGGCTGCTCGTTTGGGGTCGTCGTCCTCAACACGTATAATTATGATTTGTGTCTCTTGTGGGGCAGATACAGATATTCTGCCTTTCAACTGTCCTGGGGTGAAGGGCAAGCCAAGCTGGTCTATGGTTTCCTGGAGAACGGGGTCAGTGTTTATCAGTTCAACATAGGTTTGGGCGAGACGTTCTTCTAACAGAATTTGTGAATAATCGTTGCCGGAACCAGTTCCTGGAGCTTGATCGATGAGCAATCTGGAGCTAGATTGATAAATGGGTGTTGTGTTTTTGCTCACCACAAATGCGGCAGTGGCAGCTATTAGAACGCCCAAGATGATGAGCCAGGCCCAATGCCATACTAAGGAGATGTAATTTTTTAGAACCATTTGCTAAGCGTCCTGGATTATGAATTTTTGGAAGAAGTGTTATTTCGATGCTTAATGAGTGTAAATAGGTTATAGCAGCATATCAATGCGAAAATAGTCCATATGCCGATTTCCCAGAGTTTTTGGCTTGTTCCTGCCAGACCAATGGAAATTAAAAGTATGCCAGACCAGAATGCTTTTTGAAATGTGGGTTGATTGAGTTGGGCTTTTAACGGCCGTTTCTCTTCACCCGCCAGCCAATAATGATAGCTGAACGATGCCAGAATCATTGCCAAGCCTACAATCCAAAACAAGTTGATGAATACAGAAAACCAATCGATCACGGCATTGAAGTATAGCATATGCTAAAATCAGGGGAAAGGTTATGTAATCTTGGCCTCATGAAGGATAAATTATGGCGAAAAGCAAATCTCAATATGTATGCAGTAAGTGTGGCCGGACGACACCGGCGTATATGGGCAAATGCCCCAAATGTGGGGAATTTGGCACCATGGAAGAAGAGATTCTGGTAGCCGAAGCAGCCTCGGCAGACGCCAAAAATCGGCGGGCGCGAGGGTACGTTGCCAGCCGTCCGCAGCGTTTGGCAGAGGTGACGGCCGATGGTTTTGAACGTCTGGCTGTGCCGGTGGCTGAATTTTCTCGTGTGTTGGGAGGCGGTGTGGTGCCTGGTTCGCTCGTTTTGGTGGGTGGTGAACCTGGCATTGGTAAATCAACATTGCTGCTACAAATTGCGGCGATGATGGCAAACCAACATGGCTCAACCTTGTATATCTCTGGTGAAGAGAGCGCCCGGCAGATCAAGATGCGGGCTGACCGGATGCGGGTGGAGGCGCATGATTTGTATTTGGTGACGGAGACGAACTTAACGGCCGTTCTCAATCACATTGAAGAAATCCAACCCACACTCGTCATTGTAGACAGCATTCAGACAACCTATGATGAACGGTTGACCTCTTCTGCTGGCAGTGTGAGCCAGGTGCGGGAATGTGCCAGCGTTTTTCAGGACTTGGCGAAAAATTCCGGTGTGACCATCTTTTTGGTGGGGCATGTGACCAAGGAGGGTGCGATTGCCGGGCCACGTGTGCTGGAGCATATCGTCGATACCGTTTTGTATTTAGAAGGCGACCCGTTCCATCGCTACCGTTTGCTGCGCAGTGTGAAGAACCGGTTTGGCGCAACCAGTGAAGTGGGTGTATTTGAGATGCGGGAAGAAGGTATGGTTGAAGTGCCAAATCCGTCTGAAGCATTTTTGGCGGAACGGCAGGTTAATGCGCCTGGTTCTGCCATTGCCGTGACGATTGAGGGTACACGGCCGTTATTGGTCGAAGTGCAAGCGTTAGCCAGTGCCACTACCTTTGCTAACCCGCGCCGCACGGCCAATGGCGTGGATTACAATCGGCTGCTGCTGTTAACGGCCGTTCTCACCCGCCGCGTCAATGTCCCCCTTTATGACAAAGATGTGTTCGTCAACGTCATTGGCGGTTTGCAAATAGGCGAACCGGCCGCCGATTTGGCGGTGGCCGTCTCGTTAGCCAGCAGTGTCAAAGACCAACCCATCCATGCCGATATGGCTTTTGTGGGCGAAATTGGTCTGAGTGGGGAACTGCGTGCCGTCAGCCAACTGGAAGCACGGCTCAAAGAAGCGGTAAAGCTGGGCTTCCGTCGTTGTGTTGTGCCGCGCTCTACCAGTAAACAGAATTACAAAGCGCCCGATGGGCTGGAACTTATCGGCTGCCGCACGTTGGCTGAAGCGATTAAAGCGGCTTTAGTGCCGAAATAAGGATAAGTCGGGGCGGTTGCCTTGCCGCCCCGACGATTTTTTACCGATTCCGCCCGATAAACAGCACCACAGCCCCACCGAGTGCCAAAGCCCCCACTAATCCCAAAACAGCCGCCAATACCGACTGCACACGAAAGCCAGAATTGTCTGTTTCTGGGGAGCTTGCGGAGGTTGGCTGGGGAACGGCCGTTTCCGTGACAAGGGCGGTTACTGTTTCAGTAGGAGCGGCGGTGGCAGTTGGTGGTGCGATTGTGGCGGCGATTGTTTCCGTAGGAACGGCCGTTGCCGTGGGCGTGTTGATTTCCTCGCCTGCCAGATTAGACGATCCTCCAATCTCTTTTGGCCGAGGCTGAAAACCGACTACCACTTCCTGACCCGGCTGCAAGACGCTGCTATTATCCAGGCCGCTGACTTCAAACAGACCATCGACCGTCAAATCATAACGGGTGGCAATGCCGATGAAGGTGTCGCCAGCGGCCACCACATGCACAATAGTGCCATCTGGTTTGATGCGCCCTTGTGGGTTTCCCGGCATGATGGTAGAGCCGTCCGGCAAAATGGTGTAGCCCATAATCAGTGTTTGGCCGACTTGCAGCACCGCATTATCGCTGATGTCGTTGTAGGTTACGATGTCGGCAACGGGTATACCAAAGAGGTTGGAAAGATAAAGCAGGGATTCTCCCTCTTGCACGGTGTAAAGAATTTTGCCGTCTGGCTGGGCTGTGGGAGTAACAAAGGGGGCGATGGTGGGAACGGCCGTTGCCGTGGCAGCGGGTTCTGGTGTGTCGACGGGTGGCAGGGGGGTGGTTTGTTGCGCAACGGCCGTTGCGGGAGCCGCTTGTCCAGATTGGGTTACCACTGGCTCAGGCGCAGGGGGGGGCGGTGCGGCCAAACTGCCACCTTTATAACCAGCACTCAATTCTGACGTAAGCTGCAAGTAAAAATTGCCATATTCCGTGCTTGGCTCAATCTGGCTGCCTTCTTTCCACTCATTAAACGAGGTGATAATGATCATGTCGGGTGAACTGGCAGCCGCTCCGCCAAAAGAGGAACGGTAAAAATCGCCATTGGCTCGACTGCGGCTGAAAGCGGCATCGCCCCGAGGCAGTAAAGTATCGTTCCAGCCGGGCATCGCTGTTGCCACCCAATATTTGAAACCACCGTAAGTGGCAGCGGCGGCGCGGGTATTGGCTGCCCAGGAAACGGCCGTTGTCGCCGGACTGGCCGCCCAGGCAATATTATAAAGATGCAGCCCGTCAAACGAATTGAGATAGCTGGTATTGCCCCCTTCAGCAATCCAAATCGTGTTATGGTTGGGATCAACCGCTTCCCGAATAGCCACCCACTCAGCCGGTGACAAAATCCAGTTTGCCCAAAAGAAGATCACCGGTTTGCCATCAACACGCAGATAAGCCGGATGATTGGCGTGGGTGGCGATCAGCGTATTTAAAGCATTGATGCGATCTTGATTATTGGCGAAAAAGGGGCTGCCCGTTTCAAAATCAACCGCTGCCTTAAAGCCGCTGGCGCTGGCCGCATTCAGCAGTGCCTTGAAATTTGATTCCGTCTGGTTATTGTCCGCTTGTGGGCCATACCAGCTTTGCACAAAGCCGTCGATGCCTGCCGATTTGGCTTCGTTGACATGGCGTTGAATCGTGCCAGCATCCGTCGAAAAGTAAGGTGAGGCAGGTTGAAACGGTGTTTTGCCCACGCCAAATGAATCTGGGCTGTACCAGGCATAATAAAATGCCAAAACCAGTCCCGTTTGCCCTTGCGCTTCCGTTTTTTCTGGTCTTAAAGCAAAAACCAGACAGAAAGCAAGAATAGAGAATGTGATGAACTGAATTGATTTTTTCATAAAGTCGGGGTTGTGCTATTCGCCTCCAGGGCCAACGTAGCGGTATTCGAGCGTAGGTGCTGTGAATTCAGAGAGGAGTTCCATGGCACGTTCTGCTTCTGTTTTGCCAATTTGGCTGCTGAAACCCGTGATCATTTCCCGGATTGTAGGGATGCGTTCATACTCAACCACGTTTGGCTCTCCTTGAATCCCACCCAGTTCT
>JACSSI010000816.1 GCA_014879345.1 Anaerolineae bacterium
ATCACGGATCGGCATGTGGTGTATGCCCAGCAAATCGCCGCCAACTATAAAGCCGCTGGTATACGCATTGAAGTAGATGATAGTGGCGAACGCATGAACAAGAAAATCCGGCAAGCACAGTTGCAAAAAGTACCCTACATGTTTGTTGTTGGCGATAATGAGACTGAATCTGGCACGATTTCTGTGCGCACGCGGCTCAACGAGAATGGCGGCATGCTAAATGCTGATGCGTTTAAGGAAAAAATGCTGGATTTGATTCGTGAACGGGGTATGGTTCTTTAGGCAGCAGCTATTTCAGCCGCTTTTTCTGCGGATTTGGACATGACTTGTGTGGGCAGTTTCACCGTAAAGGTACTGCCCACGTTCTCTTCACTGGTAACAGAAATTTCGCCATTGTGGGCTTCTACGAGGCTTTTCACAATGGCTAACCCTAACCCAGTACCAATCGCAATGGATTGGTGTTTCTTGACACGACTGTACCGATCAAATATATAGGGGAGTTCATCTGCCGGAATACCATAACCAGTGTCTCGTATATCCACAACCGCATATTTGCCATTCACAGAAGTATTGATGAATACTTCGCCTTCATCCGGTGTGTATTTCACAGCATTGGATATTAAATTGAGAATTACTCGATGAATTTTCTTCTCATCCGCTGTAATATCAACGGGTGAAGGGATTTGATCATAATTGAGAATAATCTTTTTTTCCATAGCTGACGCTTCAAGAGATTCAGCCGCACTTTTGACCACCAAGGCTAAATCAAAACTAGATCGTTCAAGCAAAATGGGTGTACCCGATTGCAATTTCCCAATTTCAAGCAAATTATTAACGATGTCGAGCAAGGTATCTTGACTACGTAAAATAACTTTAGCTATATGTTCTTGTTGTACTCGATCTAGCTCTCGATCTCTCAATATGCTGCCATAGCCTTTGATGCTGGTAAGCGGAGTGCGCATGTCGTGTGTCAAAACGGCCAAGAAAGAATCCTTTTCTTTACTCAGTTCTTCTAATTCTTTATTTGCTTCTGCTAAATTTTCATTAGCCCATGCAAGATCCGCCGTTCTGAGTTCTACTAACTCTTCTAGTTGCTCAAGTTGCTGCCTCGCCCTGTTTACATAAAGTCGAAAAGAGTAGGCTGAAAGAACAATGGGGAGGAAGAAAATGGCGATCCCGAGCAATCCAAATTGTTGAACTGCCAGTGCAAGGATACCCCCTCCAGCACTCATTACAAGTACATTAATGGGAATAACCCAACGATGTTCTTTCCAAATATCAAGCGGTTTCGCCCCCATCTGCAAATGCAGTAGAACGATAAGTATCCACAAATTAAGTTGATCATAGACAATCGCAGCGACAACCCAGGGGACAAAAGCAAGCAGTATATTTGATGTTCCAAATGGCACTGCCAAGGCATGAAAAACAAGGCCAGCTACATAAATAGCAATGGCACTCATGCCCATGTTGAAACCAATTCGTTCAGACGCTCCTCGCCAACCGGGCCAATTTTCTCTGATACTAAAAAATGTGAGCGCCACCATAGACGCTGAAACAACAAGAACCGCAGCAGAGGGGCCATATAATGCTACGACAGACATACTCACAGCTGAGCTAACTTCTACAATAACATTACTCTCTATAAGTCTGGTTGCTGTGGTCTGGGCGGCGACTGCCAAGATAAGAAGCAAAAAGAACGTCAGGAGGTTATCGTATGTAGGAATTTGAATAATTCCCCAGATAACTAAAACTAACCCAATCAGGCTGATGAGTGCAAGATATATATTGCGCCAATTAAGGCGCGATTCTTTGCTGATTGTGGTCAAAAATAGATCCTTTTGATTAGATAAAACTTATCTCATTAAAACAAAAAATCCCCCTGACGCCTATAGGACATCAAGGGGATTTTCTAATTTATATGTAGTCGAGGTAACTAATCTACGGAATCAATTAACCCAGCCCAGGCGTAGCCACCAGCCCAAGCATAGCCACCAGCCCAAGCGTAACCACCAGCCCAGGCATAACCACCAGCCCAAGCGTAACCGCCAGCTTCAGCACCAGCCCAAGCATAACCACTCTGCCATACATCCCCTTCTTCCAGTGGTTGCCAATCAGTAGAGCCAGCCCAGGCATAGCCACCAGCCCACGCGTAACCACCAGCCCAAGCATAACCACCAGCCCAGGCATAACCACCGGCCCAAGCGTAACCACCAGCCCAGGCATAGCCGCCGGCCCAAGCATAACCGCCAGCCCAGGCGTAACCTGCTGCTTCGGGAATTTCGTTGCCTTCGGCATCTACGATGATGAATTGACCATCACGATGTACGACTGGTCCAACATATTCTTGTCCGATTTCCATACCCACGTTGGCTTCGCCTTGTGGTGGGTTCAGAACGGCTTCAGTGGCGTTGACGCGACCAGCACCTTGTTGAAAGAGGCTCCAGACTAGTGTGCCATCTTCATAAGAGGCCGTTTCAGCAGAGTTCATCAGGGCATATTTGACCTGGTTGGGAGTCATGTCTGGGTTTTCGTCGAGCATCAAAGCAACCACACCACTGGTAACGGCCGTTGCCGCAGAAGTGCCAGCGATTTCATAATAAAGACCCTGCACATGTGAGTCACGATGTTCTCGATTCCACTTGGAGAAGGGCATCCCTTCCACCAGCATGTGC
>JACSSI010000817.1 GCA_014879345.1 Anaerolineae bacterium
AAAATATCAAACGATAAATATTCATGCGACAAAATGCGGGCTTCATAAGAGATGGCAAAAATACTCAAACCCGCCGCCAATATCAATAACGTCTTAAAACCATAGCCCACTTTAAGATAAAGCAGAAAACGCAAAACCAGGCCCAAACTCAGTCCTATCAACAACGACAGCAGCAGTTCACCCGCCAGCAGCAGCACAAAGCCAATATTGATAGCCACCCCATTAAGGAACGCATCCGCCATTTCAGCATTGATGGCAAACAGGATAATAACCAACACATCCGTGACCATCGTCACACCCAGCACCGTTTGCGTAAACGATCCCTTGGCGCGTAATTCATTCACAATGGCAATGGCAGAAGAGGGAGACCGTGCCACCAAAATGCCGCCAGCTAACACAGCCACCGCAATCCGCCCCATCAAAGGCATCTCGCTCATGAACGGCATCATCGGCGTCATCAGCAAAATGGCAGCCACGCCTAGCACTGGCACAGCAAGGGCATTACCGATGGTAATCAGAGAAATGCTGCGGAATCGACTGCGTAATTCTTCAAGAAATAGTTCACTACCAGCAGCAAAGGCAATCACAGCCAGCGAGAGATCGTCTACAATCTTCAGTTTCTCAAGCGCGTCCCCCTGAACAAGGCCCAATACATATGGCCCGACGATAATACCCGCAATCAAAAATCCACTGATTAACGGCAGATTTGCCCGTTTTGACAAAAATTGACCCAAGGAATTGGAAGCCAGGGCAATGACACCAAAAGCCGCCAATACCACAAAAAAACCTAACTCTAGATGCATCATTTACGCCTAACCTCCCGGAGGTTTGAAATCTCCGGGAGGTTCCTTTATTTTATGCGTCGAACCGGAATATGACCTCTTCCAGTTTATCTATTTTACCGACCATAGTGACTTTATCGCCTAGTTTCAGGCGTGTATAGCCATGTGTGATTAAGGACTGACGATCCCGCTGAATCGACAAGATCAAGACATCTAATGGTAGACGCAAATCCCGGATGGTAACGCCATTTAGCTCTGGATTGCATACCTCGATATCGACAACATCCTGTGTATCTTGCATGCCCAAGAGCAAAGAAGTGCCAGCGGGGGCGCGGACAAAATGTTCTAACAGGCTGACAACGGCCGTTCTCGGTTCAACCACCAACACGCCCAATTTTTGAAACTTGTCAAAGTTAGCCCGGTCACGCAGCTGCGCCACCATCGTCTCCGTGCCAAAATGCTCATACGCCATCTCACAGATCGTGTAATTCTCATCATCCGACTGCATGGTAACAATCGCATCCGCCTCTTCCATATCTATACTCCGTAACGCCTCAACCGTGAGATCAGGCATATAGATAACATTTAAATCAGGCGTTTCCAGCCCTTCCATCTGCTCAGGAGAAAGGCAGACCACCTTAACCTGCCAATCATGAATCAATAATTGTCTCGCTAATGAAACAGACTGAGGCGTCAAGCCAAAAACAAGGGCGTCCCGTGTACCACTAAACTCTGGGGTAATATGCTTGCCATGCGCTTCACCCACGCGCATAAGCGCACTTTTGAAGGCAATCGGCCCCACAATTTCATTCAAAACCACCACCGCAATAATCGTGGTGGCAAACGCTTCACCCCAGCCATTGAACTCCACGCCGACTTCCTTCGCCAGACCCAGCGCGACGCCCGCCTGTGTCACCAAAACCATCCAGCGCAGTCGATTTTGCTTCATCGGTTCACCAGCCGCCACGCCGCCAATCATCGACCCCACAAAAATTGAGATAATGCGGATGCCAAAGATTGCTAAAGCAATCAGCCATACATCTGCCAGCACATCCAGTTTCAATTCCGCGCCAACCAGCGTAAAGAAGGCAATATACACAAACGGTCCCGTTTCATGTAATAAATGAGAAAACTCAGTACGGTAAGGAGACCAGTTATTGAGGATGAAACTGGCAACCATACAAATCAACAGCGGCTCTAACAAAATCTCAAAGGGAAGGTTTGTATGAGTAAACTCGCGCACCACAACAGACAAGACGTAGACACTGTAGCCTAACAAAAGAATCATACCAATCTTCAGCCAGGGGCGCGTGTTAATCCGTAACACCAGTTCAAGCAATTTGCTGTAGACGAAGGCGACCCCAATCGAGAGAGCTAACTCAAACAACAACAGCAGCACCAAGCCAATATTCAAGCCCACATCTGCAAGAAACGCATCTGCCACAGATGCCGCCAAGGCAAACATAAAGATAACAACCACGTCAGAAATGACGGTGACACCAAGCGCAATCTGCGTAAACGGCCCTTTGGCTCGCAGTTCATTGATCACAGCAATGGCAACGGATGGCGAACGAGCCACCATGATGGATGCTGCCAAAAAGGCAACCGCAATCCGTTCCACTGTGTCCATATTTGCCATGAAAGGAATCCAGTTTGCCAGCAGAAAAACAGCGCCAGTGCCTAAGATCAAGGTGGTTACCACCAGAGAAGCAGTAATCCAACCGATGCTGCGCAGTTTACCGCGCAGTTCTGGCAGATACAGCTCTGAACCGGCCGCAAATGCGATAAAAGCCAGCGCAAATTCCTCCAAAAAGCGGAGGTCTTTGAGGCTCTCTTCCGAGAATATGCCCAGCACAAAGGGCCCCGCAATGATACCCGCCACTAAAAA
>JACSSI010000818.1 GCA_014879345.1 Anaerolineae bacterium
GGCTTATTATGAATCAGGTCAAGGTGGCGCGTTCGCCTTGCAGCACTTCATCAACTACCGCGCCGAAGTCCACCAGAACGACCAGCTCACCATTCGTGGACGCCTGTTGGGGCGTTCAACCAAGCGCGTTCACTTCATGCTTTTCATGGTCAACAACACTCAAAACAAACTCGCCGCCACGTTGGAATCCCTCGGCTCCCACGCCGACTTGAGCCAACGGCGCACTTCCCCCTTCCCACCCACCATCGCCGCCAACATCGACGCCATCCTGGCTGAACATATACAACTCAGTTGGCAAGCCCCCCTTTGTGGGGTGATAAAAGTGTAGAGCGTAGTGCGTAGTGCGTATTTTTCTACGCACTACGCACTACGCTCTACGAATCACACAAGTCAATCAAAAAGGAGAGTGTCACATGCAAGGTTTAATGATGGATTATCAGTTAACCATGGATCGCATTTTGGAGCATGGCAACCGCCAACATCCACGCAAGGAAATCAGCACCATGCTGCCCAACGGCTCCATGCACCGCTACACCTACGCCGACATGTATAGACGTGTGAAACGTCTTTCAAAAGCGTTGGTGAAGTTAGGTATCGAACCGGGCGACCGCGTAGCCACGTTTGCCTGGAACAATTACCAGCATTTAGAACTGTATTACGCCATTCCGGGCGCAGGCGCCGTCTGCCATACTCTCAATATCCGCCTCTTTCCCGAGCAGTTGTCCTATATTGTTGACCACGCCGAAGACCAGATTGTATTCATCGACGCCACCCTGCTGCCGCTTTACGAACGCATCGCCCACCAGATCACCTGCGTCAAACATTATGTGCTGCTAAACGCCCCGCCAGGTACGGAAACCAAACTGCGCAACGTGCTTTACTACGAAGACCTTATCGCTGACTCAGACGAAGATTTTGAGTGGCGCTCCACCGACGAAAACATGGCGATGGGACTGTGCTACACCAGCGGCACCACTGGCAATCCCAAAGGGGCGCTGTACAGCCACCGCTCCATGTTCTTACATACAATGGGCGAAAATTCTTCCTCAGCCCTGGGTATTCGTGAATCGGATGTGGTGCTGCCTGTCGTGCCGCAGTTTCATGCTATGGCCTGGGGACTGCCCTACGCCTGCGTCATGTCGGGGGCGGGCATGGTCATGCCGGGGCCGCACCTCAAACCCGAGCCATTGGCCGATATGATTGCCAACGAACGTGTGACCATCGCCGCCGGGGTGCCTTCTATTTGGACGGCGCTCTACCATGAACTCAAGCAAAATCCGCGTGATATATCCAGTATGCGGGCCACGGTGGTGGGCGGCTCGGCCATGCCGCGGGCGCTCATTGTGGCCTACGAGCAGGAGCTTAATATCCCAGTCGTCCACGCCTGGGGCATGACGGAATTGTCGCCCTTAGGCACCGTTTCCCTGCTGCTGGGCCAGCACCAGGATTTATCTGACGACGAAAAGTGGGACGTCAAAGCGAAACAGGGTTACGCGGTTCCTGGCGTCGAGATGCGCATTGTCGATCTGGATAACAAGGAACTGCCCTGGGACGGCCAACAGATGGGCGAACTGCAAGTGCGCGGCCCCTGGGTCATTCGCCAATATTTCAAGCGCGATATTACTGACGACTACATGACCGAAGACGGCTGGTTCCGCACGGGCGATGTCTCCACCATTGACGAAAACGGCATCATGACGATTACCGACCGCACCAAAGACCTTGTCAAAAGCGGCGGCGAGTGGATTTCGTCGGTGGAACTGGAAAACGAATTGATGGCGCATCCCCAGGTGATGGAAGCGGCAGTGATTGCGGTACCTGATGAAAAATGGTCAGAACGGCCGTTAGCGGCCGTTGTGCCTACCCCTGATGGACATAATCTCACCGAAGCGGATCTCAAGGCATTCCTCAGCACCCGTGTCGCCAAATTCTGGATACCGGAAACCATCCTCTTCGTCGAAGAAATCCCGAAAACCAGTGTGGGCAAGTTTAGCAAACAGACCTTGCGCAAGATGTATGCGGCGGGACAGCTTCAGTAAACAGTGTACAGTGTACAGTGTACAGTTGGCCGCGTGACAGACTGTTCACTGTTTACTGTACACTGTTCACTTCTTCTCCAAACTTCTATGACCTCCCCTCTCTCCTCCCTCAAAATTCTCGATTTCACCACCCTCCTGCCCGGCCCCTTCGCCTCCATGCTGCTGGCTGATTTGGGCGCGGATGTGGTGCGTGTGGAAGCGCCGGATCGACCGGATATGGTGCGCTTTTTGCCGCCGCTGGATGGGGATGTTTCGGCGTGGCATGGGGTATTGAACCGTAATAAGCGCTCGATTGCTTTGAATTTGAAGCAGCCGGAAGCAGTTGAAGTGGTGAAACGGTTGGTGTCCGCCAAAAGCGGCGGTGCTGATGGCGGTGGCTTTGACATTGTGCTGGAACAGTTCCGGCCGGGTGTGATGGATCGATTGGGCATTGGCTATGAAACGTTACGCACCGTCAACCCTGGCCTGATTTACTGCGCCATCACCGGCTACGGACAGACCGGCCCCTATCAACAGCGTGCCGGACATGACAATAACTACCTGGCACTCTCTGGCCTCATGAGCCATTCCGGGCGCAAAGCAAGTGGCCCGCCGCCCCTGGGCGCACAAATTGCCGATGTGGGCGG
>JACSSI010000819.1 GCA_014879345.1 Anaerolineae bacterium
GAGAAATTGGGCGCAAAATCGTTCACGTCCATCCCCCGCGACAGGTAATATTCCACAAACGTAAAGCCATTCGCCAGGGTAAACGCCAGTTGGCTGATGGGATTGGCGCCTGCTTCGGCGATGTGGTAGCCGGAAATGGAGACGCTATAGAAGTTGCGCACGTTGTGGTCGATGAAATACTGCTGCACGTCGCCCATGAGCCGTAAGCTAAATTCAGTCGAGAAGATGCAGGTGTTTTGCGCCTGATCTTCTTTGAGGATGTCTGCCTGAACGGTGCCGCGAACGGCCGTTAACGCCCTACCTTTAATCGACTGGTAGACCTCCGCTGGCAGCACCTGGTCACCCGTCACACCCAGCAAAAGTAAACCTAGCCCGTCGTTGCCTTCCGGCAGGTCGCCGTTGTAGACGGGGCGCGGTTTGTCGGCGTAAATCGCATCAATTTTGGCCTGGACGGACTCAGTCAGCCCATGCTCGCGGATGTAGATTTCGCACTGCTGGTCAATGGCGGCGTTGAGGAAGAAGCCGAGTAGGGTGGCGGCGGGGCCGTTAATCGTCATGCTCACCGATGTTTTGGGGTCGCACAGGTTGAAGCCGCTGTACAACTTTTTGGCATCGTCGAGGCTGGCGATGGAGACACCGGAATTGCCCACTTTGCCGTAGATGTCGGGGCGATAGGCAGGGTCTTCGCCGTATAATGTCACCGAATCGAATGCTGTTGACAGCCGTTTAGCAGGTGTTCCCAGCGAAACATAGTGGAAGCGCTTGTTGGTTCGTTCCGGGCCGCCTTCGCCGGCAAACATGCGCGTGGGGTCTTCGCCTTGCCGTTTGAACGGGAAAACACCGGCCGTGTACGGGAATTCGCCCGGCACGTTTTCTTGCAAGCTCCAGGTCAGAATATCGGCCCAGCTTTGGGTGCGGGGCAGCGCCACCCGCGATATTTTGTTGTGCGACAGCGTTTCGGTGCGGGTGGGCACGCGGATGTCGCGCCCGCGCACTTGATAGATGTATTCGTCGGCGGTGTAGCGGGCTACCTTCTCGTCCCAGTCGTCCAGAATTTGTTGGTTGCGCCGGTCTAAGTCGAGGCTGATTTGTTGGTAGAGGGATTCTAAGCCCTCCCCTAGCCCCTCCCGAAGGGAGGGGGACAAACCGCTTCTCCCCCCCTCGGGGGGAGACTGAGAGGGGGGAACACCTTCGCCTTCCAACACCTCAATGGTGCGCCGGATGCCGTACAGTCGATCCGCGATGGCCGATTGCTGGGCCACCCAGTCGTCATAGCCGCGAATGGTTTCCGCGATTTCGGAGAGGTAGCGCACGCGCCGGGGTGGGATGATGATCACTTTGTGCGATTCCCCTTCAATCAGGGGCAGATTGGGTGCCAAGTCGGCTCCCGTTTTGGCAGTGAGCGCTTGCATGAGCGCATGGTACAGTTGGTTGGCGCCGGGGTCGTTGAACTGGCTGGCGATGGTACCGTAAACAGGCATGTCATCGACACTGTCTTGCCACAGTCCATGATTACGTTGGAACTGTTTTTTGACGTCGCGCAGAGCATCTTGAGCGCTACGTTTGTCAAATTTATTGATGGCGATAACGTCGGCGTAGTCGAGCATATCGATTTTCTCAAGCTGGGTAGCCGCGCCATATTCGGGCGTCATGACGTAGAGCGCCAGGTCGGAGAAGTCGATGATTTCGGTGTCAGATTGGCCGATGCCGGAGGTCTCCAGGATGATGAGGTCGAACTGGGCAGCTTTGAGGATAGCCAGCACTTCGGGGATGTGGCGCGAGAGGGCGAGGTTGCTTTGCCGCGTCGCCAATGAGCGCATGTAGATGCGCGGGTTGTAAACCGCGTTCATGCGGATGCGGTCGCCGAGTAACGCGCCGCCGGTGCGCCGCTTAGACGGATCCACACTGACGATGGCGAGCCGTTTGTCGGGGAAGTCGAGCAGGAAGCGGCGCACCAACTCATCGACCAGCGATGATTTGCCCGCACCACCCGTTCCCGTCACACCCAACACCGGCGGCTGTGTTAGCTTTTCTAGCCGCTCATGCACCTCGGCCATAATCGGCTCAACCAAATCCGGCTCATTCTCCACCGCTGAAATCAAGCGCGCCAACCCACGATCTGTGACCCACTCTCTTATTTCTGCCTTCTGCCTTCCGCTTTCCGCCTTGTCATACGCTTCGCTGATGGCTTCCTGCCATTTATCCACGTTGAGCTTTCCCGTGGGGAAATCGGCTTGTTGCAGGAGGTCGTTGATCATACCTTGCAGGCCCATAGAACGGCCGTTATCCGGAGAATACAATCGCGTTATGCCGTAAGCGTGCAGTTCGTCGATTTCGTCGGGCAGAATAGTGCCGCCGCCGCCGCCGAAGATTTTTATGTGGCCGCAACCTTGTTCTGCGAGCAAGTCGTGCATGTATTTGAAGAATTCGAGATGCCCGCCCTGGTAGCTGGTGATGGCAATGGCTTGGGCGTCTTCTTGAACGGCCGTTTTCACAATTTCGTCCACGCTGCGATTATGCCCCAGGTGGATGACCTCGCCGCCGGAGGCTTGCAGGATGCGGCGCATGATGTTGATGGCGGCGTCGTGGCCGTCGAAGAGGGAAGCGGCGGTGACGATGCGGATTTTGTTTTGTGGTGTGTAGGGAGTGACTTGGGTCATGGGC
>JACSSI010000820.1 GCA_014879345.1 Anaerolineae bacterium
CGGCAGCAGGGTTTGAGCGATGCGGAGCAGTTGGCCGCCTTTCAAGGCGGAGAGGCAAATGCGACTCTGCGTGCCACACTCGATACACCTTTGTTGGATGAACAGCTTTCGGCTGTAGCAGACATGATTTTGTTACCGCAGCGTCGCCTGACCCGCCCGGAATTGGCAGTTGTCATTGGTCAGGAAGCAGCTGCCGGGGCAACCAGCGAGCAAGCTGTGGTTGAGGCGCTGGGTATGCCGGTTGGTTTTGGCGGACAAACGGGCAATGTGCGCGGTGTGCTGGCTGGGGCCAGAACCATGCAATTATCCCCGGCCGACCTGGCACGCCTGGCCGAGATGATTCAGGACGGCCTGCGCGAAACGGTGCAGCAGGAACTGGTGGGTCGTGGTTATCAGACGGCACAAGTCAGCAGCTTTATCAGTGATATGGCGGCTTTACCCGCAGCGATGATCGTGCCCCAATCAACGGCCGTTGATCCAACGGCCGTTCAGTCCCAACAAACCCTTGAAGAATAGGAGAAGACTATGATCCAAAAACGCTGGTATTTCATCGTCCCTTTCATCTTTATCGCCCTGTTGACCCTCTTTGTGGCGGCTGGTACGACGCAGGCTGAGACGGCCGGACAGAACCCGACCCCGATTGTCATCACGCTAACGCCATCCGGGTCGGCAACACCTGGCCAGCCAACGGCCGTTTCCAGCCCAACCGATGAAGCAGCATTACCGCCAGACCGTTTTGAACCCAACAATGACGCCAATACCGCCACAGCTGTCGGTCTACAAACAGAACCAGACATGACATTAAGCGCCGACGACGTAGACGCCTTCACCGGCTATCTCAAGGCTGGCCAGATGGTGCGTGTGCAAACGGCCGTTTACGATGGCCTGGATACGCGGCTCAGCCTGTTCTGGGGTGGGCAGCTGATGGTTGAAAATGATGACCGTTCAGCGACAGATGTGGGCTCAAGTGTTGTCTTTGCGGCGCCAGCCGATGGGTGGTATGTGGTGCTGGTAGCGAAAGCGACGATTTATAACGGCCGTTATGATTTAACAGTTTCTTTAGTCGAACCAACGGCGACGGCTACGATGCCACCGACAGCCACACCGCTGCCTACAACAACCCCGATGCCCTCGCCAACACCGCTCATTCAACCTGACCTGGCTGAACCCAATGACACTCCGGAAACGGCCCGACCCGTTACGCCCGGCCAGCGCCATACCTACACCGTAGGCGCCGGGGATGTGGACTATTTCACCTTTATTGCCAAAGCAGGCAGTCGCTATGCCTGTGAAACGGTGACAGATCAGGTGGATACGCTGGTTACAGTGATGGGGATTTCTGAAATGATTGGTGTGAATGATGACCGGGCTGTGGGCCGGGTGGATTCATATTTCGCCTGGGATATGGCTGAAGAACAGCCCCTCGTCGTCAAGGTAGAAGCGCGGGGCGGTAGTTTGGGCCAATATGAGTTTGTCTGTCAACAGGCCGCCCCACCAGCAGCGCCGCCCGCCATGCCTGCTGCGCCCAATCCGCTGGCTGCGGAGCCACTGACGACGGCCGCCATTACCGCCACAGGACGCATTTCTTTAACTGTGCAGCCTATGGGGCGCGTCCAGCCGCAAACAACCACACCAACCACCCATATTCGCCTGTTGGTTTATTACGATGCCAACAACGACCGGCAGCCAGGCCCTGGGGAAGGGATTGCCAATGTCAGCGTGTTGGCCGTGGATGCCCAGGGACAGCGCATCGCTCGTGTCTTCACCAATGCCCAGGGGGAAGCCATTTTCAATCTGGACAGCGAAACGGTTGCCCGTGTCATCGTGCCTTTTGTACCTGGATGGTCGGCTCGTGTGCGAGCAGGGGAAGCCAACAACGACATCGTTTTAGGTCTGCCAGCCGTACGCTTGCCCATTTTCCTGCCTGTACGAAACCAAGTGAGCGAGTAGCGAGTGGTGAGTGGCGGGTGAATTCATTTGACCTGCAACTAGCAACCCGCCACCAGCCACAAAGCGAGGAACGAGCTTATGATAGATTTTGATCTCGAACTGAACATTGACCAGGAACTGTCCGAAATTCCGCCCGAATATCAGGATGCGTTTCGGCAGGCGCTGGAACGGGAACTGGCGGAGTCAGAACAGAACCGGACGGACACAGATATTCTCCATTATCTACGTGGACGACGGGATGATTTCAAGCGTGGTGGCTTCATCCGACCCGACGGCCGTCCGGGCATGGTGACGCTTAACCCGGAGACGATGTATGAGCAGGCACTGCCAGAGCTGGCCCAAAGCAGTCTGGGCGAACCGGACAATACGGCCGAGCGGCGGCGTACGCTCATCAAGATCGGCATCTTTGTTGGCGTGATTGTTGTGTTTCTCTTTTTTGTCCTGCGCGGTCGAGCGCAGCGGGCGGAAGAACAAGCAGTGGCACGAGAAGGTACACCGGCGGCTGAGGTTGTGAGTGAAGGGTCACCAACGGCTGGCACATCCGCGCCGACGCCGCCCTTGCCGGAAATAACCGGTGTCGATGATTCCCTGCAAACCATTGGCAGTCTGGGTGGCGCGTTGACGATTGGCCGTCCCAGTGCCCTAGAAATCTATTACGGCCGTACTGAAGAGACGATTGCCCTGGCTATCGATCCCAGCAAACCGACGCCGA
>JACSSI010000821.1 GCA_014879345.1 Anaerolineae bacterium
AGCCATTTGGCATCCACCAACTGCACAAAGCTCACGGTGACGGTGCTGCGCCGCGCCACCTCCTGGCGGATGGCTTTACCGATTTCCTGTCGCGTTTCAGTCTCCTCTGCTCGTGTTTCGGCGACGACGGCGATGAGTTCCGTGCCTTCCCGTTCATCCGGCACGCCAAAGACGACGGCGCGACCTGCATGAACACCAGCTACCTCGTTGACGATGGCCTCGATGTCCTGCGGATAGACGTTTTTGCCCGCGTTGATGATGAGGTCTTTGCTGCGGCCAATCACGTAGACCTCGCCGTCAGCTAGGTAGCCTCGGTCGCCGGTGCGGAACCAGCCGTTGGTGAAAGGCTGCAAGTCGGGGCGGTGGTAGTATTCACTGAGCATACAGTTGCTCTGCACAGCCAGTTCACCCACCTGCCGCTCTGCCAGTTCATTGCCAGCGTCATCGAGGACAGAAACGGCCGTTCCCGGAATCGGTCGGCCACAAGATACTTTGACAACGGCCGTTTCCGTTTCAACTCCCACAGCCTTCGCATAGCCAGTTAGCTCTAGTGCCACTCTGTCTACCACATCCAAACCGGCTGCCTGACCAACGGCCGTTTGCGTAACGGCGAAGGTGTTTTCCGCCATGGCGTAGCTGACTGTTAACATCTCAGGCGTGACGTCGTTGGCCGCGAATTTGTCCAGAAACAATTGGTGGCTGTCGTGGCGCACCGGTTCGGAGCAGTTGATGAAGGCGCGGATGGAGGCGAGGGAAAGCCCGGCTTTGTCGCGGCTGCGGATGCGGCGGGCGCTGTGGTTGTAGGCGAAGTTGGGCAGCCAGCAGAGGGTGGCCTGATGCCGGTCGATGGCTTTGAGCAGCAGCGCCGGATGGCTGACCCAATCAAACGGCGACATGAGTACCAGCGGCACGCCCTGGATGAGCGGCAGCAGGAAGCCGGCAATCAGCCCCATGTCGTGGTATAAGGGCAGCCAGCTTACGATGATGTCGTGCGCGGTGAGTTGGAGGGTGTCACTGTAGGCGGCGATTTGGTTGAGAACGGCCGTGTGGGAGAGGGCGACCCCTTTTTGCAGGCCGGTGGTGCCGGAGGAGTGTTGGAGGAGGGCGACATTGTCGTGATTTGAAGATTGAAGATTGAAGATTGAAGATTGGGGTTCGTGCGCCTTTAGTCTTAAATCTTTAATCTTTAATCTTTGACTGCTTAAAACCTCACAATCCACTTGTTCAGCCAGTTGTGGCGCAAATTCGTCGGTGGTGAGGATGGCGCGGACGTGGGAGAAGCGGACAAGTTCGGCCATGTTTGCCATGTAGATGGCGGGGTCGAGTTTTTCGGTGAGGGTGGGGAACATGGAGGGGACTGCGCCAGCGGCGAGTGCGCCCCAGAAGAGGTAGATGCTTTCCAGGTTTTGGGTGTGGGCGATGATGAGCAGATCACCGGGTTGGATGCCGAGTTGGCTGAGGGCGTGGGCTGTTTGGATAACGGCCGTTTTGAATTCCCGTCGTGTTACATGAATATCTGGTTGGTCGGTAGCCACATAGATGATGGCGTCTTGGCCGTCATCGTCGGCGGTCAGGGTGATGGCGTCGAGCAGAATGTGAAATTGAGAGCGTGTTTGTTGGGTGAGCAAGTTTGTCATAGTTTATGGAAGGGTGCTGAGTGTATGCCAATAGTCGATTGCTCTCGGGATATCACCCATTGTCCAATCGCCATCCAGGACGATGTTGACACTGTCGTCAGGCCAGAGGCCGCCAGCGGGTGCTAAAACTTGTTTGGCAAGCTCGGTGTAAAGTGCGAATTTTTCAGCTCGTGTGTGGACAGTGTAGTATTTTTGGAAGTTGATGAAAAAAGCGGGATCATGTTCTTCCCAATACTGGATTGCCTTTTTCTCTCCTTGCCATGCTAGTTTGCGAATGAGGAAATAACCGGATATGACTTGAGCCATACTGTAATTCAGACGAATGTCTAACACCATTTGATACAAGGGATCTGGATTGCTGTGGTATCGCTTGTTGTGTTGATAGTTAAAGTTGATACCGTGGAGGACACGCCAGTAAATTTGTTCTTCGGTGAGGGTATAATGCCAAGGAGTGTCGTTGATAACCGTTCTGATTTGGAACAGCGTGCCATCTTTGTCAATGATAACTTGGCCTGTGTCGAGATGCTGGCGCAAGATAGCTTCGTAATGGGTGAAGGATTCCTGTGGTTCTTGGTTGAGAATGCGGGTGAGTAGGCTGGTTGGGGCGAAAAGAACGTCTGATAAACGGCCGTTTATCGTTGTCAGCAGCACTTGCAAAGGGAAAGGCATTTCTCGCAGGATAATGAGCAAGTCATAATCGCTGCTGCTGGTTTGGTCGCCTGTGGCCGTGGAACCGAGGGTGAGCACCACTTCGACGTTTTCGTGTTGACTCAGATTTCTGAGTATATCGTGTAACGTTTGCGTGTGAGTTTGCGATGGGATGGGTTGGAAAAACATGATAATTAGGGCGAAACGGCCGTTTCCCCACCAAATAAATGATTGAGCAACGGAATCACATTGATGACTGGCTCATCATACGGATGGACTGCTTTGATGGCACGTAAAGCTCCGTCCACCAGTTCAATCGGACAGTTGGCCTCCACCTTGCATTCCGTGCCAGTGCTAACTTCGCCAATTGTGCCG
>JACSSI010000822.1 GCA_014879345.1 Anaerolineae bacterium
TGTCGTCCTGAAATTGTGCCACCCACTCCCATTGCCCTGGCTACTATTCCCGCAGGATTAGCCGAGCAAGCTGCCCTGAACAAGCCGCCCACACCCATTATTACGCCCCGAATCGAAGGGGAGTCGGTCACTGAATCTAATGAAGCGGTCGCTGAATCTGGTGAAGCGATCACTGAGCCTGTCGAAGTGACTGCTTCGGCATCCTCTGCTGGAATCTGGCGGTTGGGTGTTGCCCCTGATGTGCCAGTCGGTCTGGCACAAGAGGTGGCTGCGTTTGCCGAGCGCCATCCTGACCAGTTTGTCTGGGTAGGTGCGGAAGCGGCGGATGTGGTGGTGGGATTGGGTGATGAACGGCCGTTTGCCACCTGGTATTTTGCGGCCGCCGCTCCCTTTGCCACTGTAGCTGATGAGGTTGGTCTGGCAGATTTGCAAGCTGCCTGGCAAGGAAGTGGTCAGCCGCTGGTGGTTGATGCGGCGACGGCGGCCTGGCTGGCGGATAAGTGGGGTTCGGCGAGTGCGCAGGTGTTTTTTGTTTCACCTGAAAAGCGGCTGGAAACTGTTTGGCAGAAACGGCCGTCCTGGACGATTATCCCGTTTGACGAATTGAGTCCTGAGTTGAAGGTGCTGCGCCTGGATGGTCAATCGCCGATACAAGATGGTTTTGACGCGGGCGGGTATGGTTTGCAGGCGAATGTTAGTGTAGCCGCTTCGACAGGCTCAGCGGGCGCTTCGACAAGCTCGGCGGGCGCTTCGACAGGCTCAGCGGACGCCGTTTCTCAATTCCTCTCAACGTGGGATGGCCCTGCCAGCAATCGAGACGCGGACAAACTAACCAGCGTGGCCGTGACGGGGGTGACGGCACTGGTACGCGCCACCGCCTACAACATGGAGCAAAACGGGATGCTTTGGCCTGCTGATGATGTGGGTTCGGTGCTGCAAGCCGCTGATATTGCCCACATCAGCAACGAGGTCTCCTTTGCCCCAGACTGTCCGTATCCCAACCCGATTGGCGGCACGACGTTTTGCTCGGGCGACAATACTTTTGAGCTAATCAAATATATTGGCACGGATGTTGTGGAACTGACGGGCAATCATCTCAACGATTGGGGTCAGGAATATCTGGCACGCAGCATGGCGATGTATGAAGCTGAGGGGATGGCAACTTATGGCGGCGGTCGCAATGTGGCGGAGGCGGCTGAACCGGCATTATTCGAGCATAACGGCAATAAGATTGCCTTTGTGGGCTGCAATTCGTTTGGGCCAACGTATGCCTGGGCAGGCGAGGCCAGTGCCGGGGCAATGCCATGCGATGGCTCGATGGCGGCACAGATTCGTCAGTTAGTGGCCGAGGGGTATCTGGTCATCGCCACGCTGCAAGGGACGGAATATTACCAATATGCGGCCACACCAGACCAGCAGGTGCAGTTTAAGGCCCTGGCCGATGCGGGGGCAACGGCCGTTTCCGGCAGTCAGGGTCATCATGCGCAGGCGTTTGATTTATACAACGGCGCGTTTATCCATTACGGGCTGGGCAATCTTTTCTTCGACCAGATGGACCAACTGGGTACACGGCAGACGTTTGTGGATAGGTATATTTTTTATAACGGCCGTTTGCTCAGTGTAGACCTCTGGACGGGACTCATCGAAAACTATGCCAAACCACGCCTCATGACCCCGCAAGAACGAGAAGCGGCGTTGACCCCCCTGTTCCAGGCCAGCGGTTGGTAAGCAGCAGGCAGCAAAAAAGGCCAGAGCAGATACCCTGGCCTTCATTTTGTTGGCGATGAAAAAATGTGACTATCCAGAGAGAGTCAAAGCCTGAGCCACTTTGGCTTCGACAAGCTCAGCCGCCGCTGTACCTGGATTTTGACAACCATCTGGATAGTTACCAAAAGTTTACATTTATGCCGCTTTGGCCGATTTTGGTGTGCCCACAGCCGCGCCGATCATGCCTAATAAAGCCCCTATCACCGCATAAAACATGCCGTAACAGACACCGCTAAAGATACTGCCGATAATGCCTGCGCCCATAACTGATCCCATGGAACCGGCGAGGCTGGGGTCTAGTGCCGAGAGTTGGTTCATGATAGGAATGATCATCAAACCACCGATAATGCCACCTACGATACCGGCCAAAAAGAATCCCAATGCGCCGCTGGCCGCGCCGCCGCTGACCAGACTACCTGTGATTGGCTCGATTTTTGCATGTTGCCGCGCATAAATGACACCTGCGCCAATACCAGCAATGAGTGGCGCCAGACAACTCAAACAACCTATGATGCTCACTAGCGGAGATGAGAAGGCGGAAGGGGGTGGCGCAGTTGGATCAAACGCGGCTGCCATGAAGGATTCCATCATTTGTTGCATAGAACCCATAACGACAAAAACAGAGATAATGTTGATAATGAGAAGAATGACAAAACTGAAGGCAGCTCCGCCCAACATCGGTTCGGTACGAATTTTCATAAAGTCCCTCCAAGGATATTAAATAATAAAATCGCCAATGGTATTGTAGCATAATCCGGTTTGCTTCCCGATAGCCAAAAATCCAGCAATTCTCAATTTAGCGACGCTACAAGGTAGGGGCTGGATGGCGCGGCGACTATTCGCCGCAACAACAGGTTTTTTCACCGCGCCATCTCGCCCAAAATGGCACA
>JACSSI010000037.1 GCA_014879345.1 Anaerolineae bacterium
TCCCGCCACATCCAAATTGCCCTCATCAACTCAAACGCATTTGTGTATAATAGACGTGGTTAAACAGTGGGATACTTGTTCCAGATAATCCCGGCAAAGGAAACCGAAGCATGTCTAATACCGCAAAAACAGCAAAAAATCCTAAAACCATTCGGGTTATGATTGCTGATGACGTGACAGAAATGCGCCGTAGTACCCGTTTGATGCTCACCGCCATCCCCAATGTTGAAATTGTTGCCATCGCCAAAGACGGCCGTGAAGCCATCGAAATGGCACGCACCCACAAACCCGATATCGCGCTGATGGATGTCAATATGCCGCATACCAACGGCTTAAAAGCCATCGCCGCCATGCGTGCTGAACGGCCAGACCTCGCCTGCATTATTCTCTCCGCCGAACGCGATACAGAAACCTTGCTAGAAGCCATGGCCGTTGGTGCCAGAGGCTACCTGACAAAACCATTCACCACAGAACAACTCATCGAAACGTTTGAACGAGTCAGCCAAAATTTGGAAGTGAAAAAACGGCAGACCAGCCAGGTGGCGCAGCTGCGTCAACAGCGAGACTTAATCCTGAGAGAATTAGCCATTGAATACGTCAAACAACAGCGAACGGATGCCAAAGCGATGCGTGTTTTAGAACAGGTAACAGCATATCCAAAATGCGACCGGCAGCTCTTGGTGGCGCTGGCCTGGGTTTATGTGCAGCGCCAGGAATGGGAAAAACTCAAGGAATTGAAGAAACGGCTGCCAGTAACTGATCAACTCAAAAGGTAGCGTTTGCCGTGCTTGATTTTGACGCCATGCGAGCAGCAATGGTCGCAGAACAATTGGAAGCACGAGGCATCACAGAAACGGCCGTTCTCCAAGCCATGAACACCGTCCCCCGCGAAAAGTTTATTGCCGACACCTATGAAGCCCACGCCTATGTGGATGGCCCCCTGCCCATTGGCGAAAAACAAACCATCTCCCAACCCTACATCGTCGCCCTGATGATTGAACTTCTAGAACTTCAACCAGGGAGCATCGTCCTGGAAATCGGCACCGGCTCTGGCTACGCAGCGGCCGTTCTCAGCCGCATAGCCGCCCAAGTCATCACCATCGAACGCCACGAAAAACTGGTATGGTCTGCCCAGGAGCGCTTAATGGCATTGGGCTATGATAACATCATCGTCATGCAGGGAGATGGCACACTGGGCTGTGACGACTTTGCGCCTTATGATGGCATCATTGTAGCGGCTGGCGGGCCTACTGTTCCCGTTCCCTTAAAAGAGCAGCTAAAAATCGGGGGGAAACTTGTCATCCCAATCGGCAGTAACCAACGCAAACAACAACTTTACCAGGTCAATCGCCGCGATGCTTACCAGTTCAACGAAAAAAGAAAAGGCCCCGTATCCTTTGTGCCGCTCATTGGTCAAGCCGGCTGGCAAGAATAATTAATCGGTAACGATTTGAGCCATCTCCGCCGTACTGTTCAAAATCAAATGCGCCCCATTCTTTTCCAGTTCTGACCGTTCACCAAACCCGCAAAGCACGCCAACCGCCCACGCCCCCGCACGACGTGCAGACAGTACATCGACAGTGGTATCACCCACCATCACGCATTTTTCTACAGGTATGTTGAGGGTTTTAGCGGCCAGCAGCACCGGCTGAGGGCTGGGTTTCAGGTAACGGGTATCTTGCAAGCCTACTGTCACCTGGAACGCTTCGGCGATTTCAGGAAAGCGCACGAGAAACTGCTCAATATGGTAGCTGCTGCGGGTGGTAATGAGGCCAAGTTGGTACTGACCAGACAAGTTCAAAATCATTTCGGCCACACCCGGAATCAGCCGGAACTCATCTGCGGGATAAACGCCACGCCGCCGCCGCAAGCTGTCGGTAAAGCCCATCAACGGCCGATCTAAATGGAGCCAATCGAGCAAGGTGATAAACATGTTGCCGGGGGTTTCTACTTTCATCAGCAACCACCGGGCTTTCACGTGGGCAGTGGCTCCAAAAAACGGCCGTAAATAGCGCTCCCACCGTGCCACAGCCATGTCGTCTGTTTCAACGAGAGTGCCATCTAAATCAAAGAAGATGGCTTCAATGTGGTCAAAGGGAATAGTCATGGGCGGGTATCAAAAAGGCCAGAAGCTAAAAATGAGAATGGCAACGGCCGTTATCGTGAGATTATCAATGCCCCAAATAGAAACCGCCTCCACCAGGGTCGTCACCACCACCACCACCAGCGCCGGTAAAATCGCGGCCAGCGGCGTCACATCCGGCGAGCCAGGCATCACCCACAAAGCCAGCCAGGTAAACAAAAAGCCAAACACAAAAAAACCAAGCGAGCCTTCATACGTGCGTTTATGATTGCCAATATAATACGGCCGTTTGCCATACGCCCGCCCCACCACCGGCGCCAGACCATCACCCCAGGTCAGCGGCATCAGCGCCGCCACCATCAACGGCGGCTGATCCCAAAAGACATAGACAACGGCCGCTGCCGCAATGGGAAAATAAACCGTTCCCATGTTATTTTTGTCTTTACTTGCCATCGCTGGAAAAAAGCCATAACGAAAGTCTAGATAAAGAAACACCGCAAACAGCAAACACATGATGATAAACGGCCAGGGCGACGTAAACACAAAAATCAAAGCCCAACTCATCATACCCACACCAATGTGGATGACTTTGCGCGTGAAATTACTGCTATAACCGCGCCATTTACGCAGCAGTTCAGCCAGACCAATAATGGCAAAAATATAAATCGTGGCAATGATGATCCCGAGTAAATTGTTATTAAGCAGCATGGGGAATTCCTGAGATGATAGTTAGTTTAGGTTAGACAATTAAGTGATCGTAAAGCATATCGAGGCTGAGGTCTTGCACCACAGTTTCGCGGGTTTGCACCGTGAGACTGGCGGCTGCCGCTCCCAGGCGGATTGATTCGGTGATGGGTAAATCATTGATCATGCCAAACATGATGGCAGCCGTCACCGCATCACCCGTACCGGTGTTATCGACAATCTGGCTGTAGTTGGCGGGAATGTAGCCCACTTCATCGGAGGTGGCATAATCGAGGCCAAAGTTAGACAGGGTGATGATGGCATTTTCCACGCCAGCTTTCACCAACAAACGAGCCAAATCCAAACTCGTATCCGGATCATGACCAAAAAAGTCAACTTCTAACAGTTCCGCCGCTTCCAACTCATTGGGTACCACGAGATGCAGTTGGGATAAAAACGGCCGCAGCTTATAAGCCAACCGTGCCGACGATGGGTCTGCACAAAGCGGCACACCGTATTTGTTCGCCAAACGCGCCACCGTCGTCATCGCTTCAGGCAGCAAACTGCCATCCATCATAATCAGCGCCGCATCCCGGAAGAGACTGCGATTTTTATCCAGGTAGCCAGGTGTAATCGCTTCCATCGCCCGCACATCGTCTAATGCCACAGAGAGGGAGCCATCCCGCTCTAACAAGGCCATATAGGCTCCGGTACGGCCGTTTTGCAGCGCATAATCCACATTCACACCCGTATCGGCCGTTTGGGCAAGTAAACTGTCGCCAATGAGGTCATCGCCAACGGCCGTTAACAACACCACCTCAGCCCCCAATCGTCCCAGGTTTTCAGCCACGTTCCGCGCTGTCCCGCCTCGGGTAATGCGAATATGTGCCGGATTAGAAGTCGCTGGCTCCAACCCGGCAACAGGCTTCCCTTTAACATCAAGCAAGGTAGCACCGATAACAAGAATGTGTTTACTCATAGCTGCCTAGTCCCTCCACGGACATACCTGTGACTATAACGTTGTTCAGCAACTTACGAAAACAAAACGCTGCGCCAAATAACTTCATTAGCCTTGCAACAACTGGGCATTAGACCACATGCCAAGAACCATGCCAATTATTCGTTCCGGCGTTATGAGTGACTTCGTTGGCATAGATTGGTTCGCTGTCTTACGCTCTGCTGCTTCACCATCTTCACCTACTTCAAACCGAACCTCAGATGTTTGAGCATCACGCACAATATAGAATTGTTCATCAACCTCATTCAACCTAACCAAATAGCCATTCCCAAAATCCGAGTTTACAGCTTCCTGAATCGCCCTCACAAGGATACCGCCATTTACTTCACCCCGCTTAATGACAACAAGGTCACCATCCTTATACACATGCTCCCCACTGCGAACATCCACCAACAACGCGGTATTCGGCACAATGCAAGAAAACAGGTCTTCCGCACCATCCTGTTCAACAACACGATACCAAACGAGATAATCAGCCTGGTTTAGATGATGTGGCACAGGCGTGTTATTGACCAGTGCCGGAGGGGCAACTACTATCCCTCTCTCCATCTCTGCTTGTATATCCGCTGTAAAAGGAGGGGGCAAATTGCTTATAGGTGCTGCTGCCAGCGGCAAACGATTGGGTGCCATCTCGCCACCGCCTGTGCGAATCTTCTCGACCACATCTTCACGGCAGTTACGCAGAAGAGCTTCTAACTCTGTAAGAAAAGCGGCCGGAGCCACCAAGCCATTGGCACGGATTCTGTTAATCATCCGCTGCACATTACCGTATTTAGTGAGCGCAGTTTCATAATGAAAGCCATGATGGTGACAAACCCCGTCTGCAAATTCTGCCAAACTGACCGCCAGATTATTTTTGGCAAAATTCCAATGACGGCGAGCATCATCAAAATAACTAATCGCACCCAAAGATTGATTCCAGTAGAGATAAATCAGGCCAATATGAAACTCCGCCAGCCCACTTTGAACATAATCCCCCATGGAACGTGTAATCCGCTGCGCCCGTTCCAAATCGGCCACCGCAGATGGCCCCAAACCACTTAATTTATACCGATAGACAAACTGCTCCAGCGTGATAATATCCACCACACTCGGCTCTGGGTATAGGTGTTCAACTAACGCTTGCAGCGTTTCGGCTGAAGGCGGGACAGCGATGGTATCTTGTTCTACCTCAGGCTCGTCGTTCACGTTTCAACCTCTGAATCCTGGCTGGTGGCGCTGAGTTGATTCTTTGGATCAATTTGCAGCCGAATATGTTCAATTTGAGGCAATAAACTGAGGGGAAGCTGCTCGTAGGATTGAGATTGGCGAGCCATTTTTTCTAGCGCCTCTACCAATCGCAAGGCAATAATATCACGCATGGTACCGGTGCTGCCTGCCCGCCGTGCATTTTCCAAACCCTCAGCAATGGCTTGAATCATGATGACTTCTGCTTCAGCCCGGACAATTTCTGCCTCTTCTAATGAATTGGCCTCCCCTTCTGCCAACGTTAGCCGAATTTGCATATCTAAACCGGCTTGCCAATGTTTGATGTATTGCTCTTTCGCCTTTTCTGGCAGTTCCAGTCGGCCAATGCGAATGCTTTCCAGTTCAATGCCTGAATCATCAATGCTATTGCGCACTTTTCGTTCCAACTCCTGGGTGACAATGTAGTGCGGCTCCCGCGCATTTCCACGAGGATAGAGCAGGTCATCCAGTGTGTATTTGCTAACGACGGCTCGCAGCAGTCCGCTGGCGGTGTTTACAGGAATATCTAACCAGTTGAAGGTTAGCTGATCGCCATAATTGATCTGGGCGTAGGCGGCTCGCTCGACGGCTTCCGGGCTAAAGGGGTAGGGTTGGGCGCGGGTGGGCAGGGTGCCACCTCTGTCGATGTGGAAGGTGATGGTGAAGTCAGCGGTGAGTTCGATGGCGTCTTTGGTAACAAGGGTAACGGCCGTTACCTGACGTTCTTGAGTGCGCAAACTGAGAATGCTGTGGACATACTCAAATGGTCTGAGATTGTTGTTGCCAGCGGGCAGGATGCGGTAATAACGGCCGTTTATCTCCGTTACCGCCACCTCCCCTGAGGCCACCATTAATTGTCCAGGCCCTCCTACCCGCAGCAATACATGCTCAGGTCGCTGTGCGGCCAACGTCCGGCTGGAAACCATCACCGGCTTATCGCCAGCCGCTTGCCCCGTAATAAGCCGTCCTAAAAACCGACGCGCAAACTCATTGTCAGGTAAATCATAAAGCACACGCACCAAACTGACAGCCGCAAAATAAGCAATCACCCACCCCGTTATCAACGGAATAAAATGACGCAGCACTCGGGGATGAAGCAGTTCCACCAGCGTTACCAGCCAATGGGGTAAATCACGAGCATTAGGAAAACGGCCGTGCCAGCTTGCATTCAACGTCACCATCATATCAATATGTTCGATAAAATGGATAAACGTCCAATACATCACCAGCATCACCACCACAATCAAGAGAAATGTGCCGCGTTTGATAGGGGGCTTAACCAGCATATCGCCGTTACTCACCAGCATCCTCCTCATCAATCCAGTTAAGCATTTGCCGCGAACTCTCAACCATCGTCGTCAAAATCGGCCGTGGCACCAGTGCTTGCACCGACCCGTCTGACACCGCTTCTTCCATCGCTTCAATCATCCGCAGCGCCACAATCTCCGTCACACTAATGCCGCTGCGACTGCTCGCCACAATACTCTGCGTGATTTTTTGGATAATCTCAATCTGGGCACGAGCGCGGGCATGTTTAAGGCGCAGTTCAACCTCCGCATCCCCCAGCGCTTTCTTCATCATGATTTCCCGCTGCCACTGAGCCTGCCACTTCTTGATGCGCTGCTCGCGCACAACCTCCGGCAGTTGAATAGCACCGGAAGCAACATTGATAATATCGATACCCTCTAAACGGTCGCTGCGCTCTAAAGCACGCTGCACTTGCCGGTTGATTTCCCCTTTGGGGCCATTGCCATCACTATCTGCATCATACAGCTGATCCAGGTTATGACGGGCAATTTCTGTCACAAAGAGATTGGCCGCCAGCGGTGTCACCAGGTCAGCCCAATGGCTGGCACTATCCCCATCAATGACACTGCCTGCATAATTCACATGGAAAATGCCGTCCGGATTATAATGGTAAGCAGGCTCACCCGGCGCGATCTCTTCCTGCTGCTGCCACACCTGAAAAGTGACAAAGATAGGCATTTCGATGGGAATACCATCCCGCGTATTGGCTTTGACAATGACCATGCGGGAATGTCTGCGCACATCAACAAGCTGCGAGATACGTTCTTTTTTGAAGAGAATCACAAACCCTGGCCCCGCAGCCCGTGAAAACCCACTCCCTTTCACAACAGCCAGGGCTTGATGGCTGGCCACCATGCCACTCTCCAGATAATAAAAACTGGCTGGCAGATCGGTCAGGTGCTCCGGCATAACGGCCGTTTTCCCCTTCTTCCGCTTTCCTTTCTCACGCTTCTCTGCTTTGGGCGGTGGTGACATGAAATTGCGCGTTAACAACCGTATGCCTTCCGTCCACCCTTCATTCCCGGCAATCGGCAGCACAAACAGCGCATAATAAAGCAGCCCCACCAAAAAAGCCCCAAAAACGGCCGTTGCCCACCACAGCGCCCCAAAAAAATGATAAGGATACCCCGTATCGTCTCTCAAGAACCAACCCACCACACCCAAAATGAGCATGGCTAAAAGAAGGCCCATAAAACCCAGTTCTTTTTTAGGAGTAGATTGGGATCGCTTTTTACTCAACGCAAATACACCCTGAAATTCGATGCAAACTCTTGCCCACAGCCACTGTAAATAATGTTTGCAACTATACCATAAAGCATTGCGCCTTTCATTCTTTATTCCTCAACATAATAGACTCGTTCCTTCATAAAAGCAGTTACACGGAGAAAAGCAGACTGTTTTCCTCAAAAACTCTGTGCTGCTCCGTGACACTCTGTGTAACTGCCATAAAAACTGTGAAGGAGCCTTTTTTCAGATATACTTCTCTCCGTTATGGATGCAAAAAGTTTACACACCCTCGAATTCCACAAAGTCCGCGCAATTCTGGCAGACTACACCAGCTTCAGCGCCGGAAAAGCCCTGGCCCTGGCGCTCACGCCCACCACAGACCACCTCGAAGCCAGTCAATGGCAAACCGAGACCGCCGAAGCCCGCCTGCTGCTCGATACCCACACCAGCGTCACCATCGGCGGCGCTCGGGATGTGCGTGAAGTGGTAGATAACGCCGAACATGGTTTCACCCTGCAACCAGAAAGCCTGCTCAACATTCGCGCCACCATCACTGCTGCCCGCAACCTGCGCCGCGCCCTGCTCAAAACGGAAGAAACATTCCCCCGCCTGGCCGAAATCGCAGAACTGATTGAAGAATGTCCCGGCCTCGTCACCGCCATCAGCCAGACAATTGATGAACGGGGTGACGTGTTGGACAGCGCCTCCACCACCCTCGCCAATATCCGCCGCGATATGCACGTCACCCACGGCCGCATCCAGGACAAGCTGCAACGCATTCTCCAGAGCAGCAACAATCAATATTTGCAAGAGCCATTGGTTTCCATGAGAAACGGCCGTTACGTCATACCCCTCCGCTCCGATGCCAAAGGCCGCCTCAAAGGCATCGTCCACGACCAAAGCGGCACTGGCGCCACCCTCTGGCTGGAACCCATCGGCACCGTCGATCTCAACAACGAATACCGCAGCCTGCAAATTCAGGAACAAGACGAAATTCAGCGCATCCTGGCCGCCCTCTCCAACAAAGTCGCCGAGCAAGGCGACAGCATCAAGCGCGTCGTCGAACGCCTGGCTGAGTTAGACTTAATCTTCGCCCGTGCCAAATATGGCTCCATGCTCAAAGGCGTCGAACCCCAATTCACAGCATGGCGCGAATTCCCAGAGCCGCGCCCACCCAAACACGCCAACGAGCGTGAAAAATGGACGCCGCCGCCGCGCAATCCGCATCCTGGCTCCACCATCTGGATAAAAGGCGCACGTCACCCCCTGCTCGACCCCAGCACCGTCATCCCCACCGACTTGACCCTGGATGAAGACACCTTCACCGTACTCATCACCGGCCCAAATACCGGCGGCAAAACCGTCAGCCTCAAAACAACCGGGCTGATGATTCTCATGGCGCAATCAGGCTTGCAGCTACCGGCCATCGAAGCGCGGCTCACCCTGTTCAACAACGTCTTTGCCGACATCGGCGACGAGCAATCCATCGAACAAAGCCTGTCCACCTTCTCCGGCCATATCACCAATATCACCCGCATTTTGGCTGAGGTAGATGACCGTTCCCTGGTAGTATTTGACGAATTAGGCTCCGGCACAGACCCCGCCGAAGGCGCGGCGCTCGCCCAGGCCATCGTCAACTTCCTGCGGGACAAAGGGGCGACGACCTTCATCGCCACCCATTATCCTGAACTCAAGATTTACGCCAGCCAAACCCGAGGCGCAACCAACGCTTCCCTCATGTTTGACCTGGAAACGCTCTCACCCACCTACGAGATGACCATCGGCCTGCCGGGGCGCTCCAACGCGCTGGCAATTGCCCGCCGCCTCGGCTTAGACGAAACAATTCTGGACGATGCCATGCGCCAGCTGGGCGTGGGCAGCCATCAAGCTGAAAACATGCTCGATTCCATCTACGACCTGCGCGACAAAATGGAATCAGAAGAAGCGGGGACACGCCTGGCACTGCGCGAAGCAGAATCCCAACGAGATGAATTAGAGCAGCGGCTGGCACAAATCGAGCGGGAACGCATCCAAATTCTGGAAGAAGCGCGGGCAGAAGCCAAAGCAGAAATCGAAGCGGTACAAGATGAACTGCGCCGCGCCCGTCGCCAAATCAAGGATGCGGTGTCACTCAACCAACTCAAGAAGGTGAGTGCAGAAGTTTCGGAAATTGAAGAGACTCAATTGAAACCAATCGCCCCTGTTGTGCAAAAGTCGCAATCGCCAACAAAGCAGCTCCGACGCAAGCTGCAAGTGGGCGATACGGTGCTGGTGAAATCGTTAGACCGCCGCGCCGAAGTGGTGCTGCTCGACAAAAAGCATGAAGCAACGGTAGCGATGGGTCGCCTGCAAATGCGCGTCAAATTCGACGACCTGGAATTCAAGGGTCGCCCCGTTGAGGAAGAAGAGCATGAAGCGGCCGGGATTAGCACGCCGTCTGGCAGCCACGCTGGCCTGGAGCTGGATATTCGTGGCCGCCGCGTGGAAGATGGGCTGGCGGAACTAGACCGTTATCTCGACAACGCCTTTCTCGCGCGCATGCCCTGGGTGCGTATTATTCATGGAAAAGGGACGGGGGCATTGAGAACGGCCGTTCGTGATGCCCTTAAAAGCAACAGCCACGTCAAATCCTTTGAAGAAGGTATAGAAGGCGAAGGCGGCGCGGGAGTGACGGTAGCGAAGCTGGTAGAGCATAACTAAACGTAGAGCGTAGTGCGTAGCAGTGCATTTCTACGCACTACGCTCTACGCACTATCCAAGGATATTATTTTGAAGATTGAAGCAGTTGTTTTTGATTTAGGCGGCACGCTGATTGAGTATGCTGGCCCCTATGCCGTCTGGCCGGACTTGGAAACGCCGGGGCTTTTGGCGGCATATGATTATTTCCAGCGCAAAGGCATGGCGTTACCGGCGTTCGAGCAGTTCCGTGATACCGGCTTTGCTATTCTGCCAGGACGCTGGCAAGGAGCCGTAGACGGGCAGCGCAATTTGCGTCTTGTTGATTTTATAGGCGAAATTTTGCATAGTTGCCTCGGCGCGAATGGTGTGCAGCCAACATGGTTGGTCGAAGCTGGTAATGCGTATCAGGATGCCATTTGCTCCCAGGCATATCTACTTCCTGGCACGGTTGCAGGGCTAGAAGCCATCAACGGGCAGTACAAACTCGGCTTGCTCTCCAATACCATGTTCACCGGCGACGCCCACATCAGTGACTTACAGCGTTTCGGTATCGACAAATACTTTGATGCCATGCTCTACTCGGCTGATACCGCCAAATGGAAACCCCAACCCGACCCGTACCTGCAAGTGCTGGCTGATTTAGCCGTTGATCCGGCACATGCCGTCTTCATTGGTGACGCTCCCGCTCATGATGTCGCCGGTGCGCACGCCGCCGGTATGAAAGCCATCCTCATCCGTAACAGCGACCGTTTTCCGATGGTCGAGGGTGTTGTGCCAGATGGCGTGATTTATGAGTTGACGGAGCTGCCAAAATTGCTGATGGAGTGGCAACGTGAGTTGGACTAATGCCGCTTTGACCCCCTCCCTAACCCTCCCCCTGAGAGGGAGAGGGGACTGGCTCCCTCGCCCTTGCAGGGAGAGGGCTGGGGAGAGGGTGTTTTTTTAACCATGTCCCGTCAATTCGGCAACATCGACCTCATCGCGGTCGGTAAAATGAAGACCAAGCATTGGTTGGCTGCCCAGCAGGATTATGCGAAGCGGCTGGGCTATTACACCACGTTTGAGCTAAAAGAAGTGAAGGATGCTGTGGGGCGCGGCGCACCGGATGCGGTGGCAATGCAAAAAGAGGGGGAACTGCTGTTGAAGGGCGCGGCTCAGGCCAACCGGATCATTTTGCTTTCACCAGAAGGCAATATGCTGACGAGTCCAGGGTTGGCTAAATGGGTGCGGCAGGAGGTGGAGAGAAACGGCCGTTTAGCCTTCTTAATCGGTGGTCCCATAGGTTTTTCAGAGGAAGTCATCGCCGCCAGCCACGAACAAATCGCCCTCTCCCCCCTCACCTTCACCCACGAAATGGCTCGCATCATCTTCATGGAACAACTTTACCGAGCCTTTACGATTATGAACGGGGAGCAGTATCATAAGTAAAAGGGGGCAGAGTTGCAAGTGGCAGAGTGGCAAAGTATCGAGAGGATTGTGTAAGTTTAGAGTTCACCAAGTGCTGCCACGATAGCACCTACAACGGCTCCCAAAGCAGCACCAATCGGCAAATAATACCCAGCAGGTGTATCGGTTGTAGCTACCAATAGAATTGAAAAGAGAGAAAACCAGAAAGCACCCTTTATCATGGCAGAAAAAACATCACCAACAATGTAGAATGAAGCCACAAACATCCCAAAAACAAAACCACTAATCGTAAAAAAGCCAACGATAGCCAACTTAACTTCTGCAAGCGTCATCGACTTTATTTTGAGGAAAAAAACCATCACTAGACTGTCCATCGAGACAAGTTTACCCCACGAATGAACTGTTTCCCCGATGGTACTACCGCCAATCAATAAAATGCAAGCGCTAAAGCCCCCGATAACCGCGCCATAAAGGCCAAAGCGGATTAATTTTTTCACCTTGAAAAATCACTCCGCCTTTACCATCATGAACGGCGAACAATATCATAAGTAAGGGTTGGTTGCAGGGTTGCAGGACGAAATAGGAAACGCGCTACTCTGCCACCTTGCAACTCTGCCACTTTGCCACTTTTTACTTCACCCCTTCAATCACCACCACATATTCCCCACGCGGCTCCTCTTTTTCCACAAAGGCAATCAATTCTGATAGCGTACCACGCTGCACGTTTTCGTACAGTTTGGTTAGCTCATTGGCGAAGGCGGCCTGACGGTCGCCATACACAACGAGGGCGTCTTCCAGGAAGGGTTTGAGACGGTGGGGACTTTCGTAGAAGATGAGCGTGTGCGGCGACTCGGCATCGACAGCCATAAAGTTCTGCCGTTTGCCGCTTTTGCGCGGAGGGAAGCCGCGATAGGTGAAGCTGTGCGCCGGTAAACCGGACAGCACCACCGCCATCGCCAACGCCGTGGGGCCAGGTATCATCGTCACTTCAAACTTATTTTCAATGGCAAGCTGCACCAAGGTATAACCAGGGTCGGAGATGCCCGGTGTGCCTGCGTCAGAAACGACTGCCACCGATTTGCCATCCGCCAACATGTTCATGATTTTGTTGCCAGCCTGGGCTTCGTTGTGCTCGTGAAAGGCAATTTGCGGCTTGCTGATCTCAAAATGTTTGAGCAGGCGGCCTGTCTTGCGCGTGTCTTCACTGGCGACAAAATCAACAGTACGCAAGGTTTCCAATGCGCGGAGGGTGATGTCGCCTAAATTGCCAATGGGTGTTGCGACTAAATAAAGCATAATATTTAAGATTCAAGATTGATGATTAAAGATTGAAGATTGGTGGGTTCCGCATTTATCTTCAATCTTTGATCTTTAATTGATAAATTTTAATCGAGCGTTTGTATCACCAATGTGGCGGCTACAATGGATGCTGTTTCGGCACGGAGGATGCGTTTGCCGAGGGTGACGGGGATTAGGCCAGCAGAACGGCCGTTTGCCACTTCATCATCCGTCCAGCCCCCTTCCGGCCCAATAAATACGCTGGCTTCGACGAGCGCTCCGGCTTCGACAGGCTCAGCCTGCGCTAGAGCTGACCCAATCGTCACCCCATCTGCCGCCACTGCGGGCATGAGGCCGATAGCATCTGGCGGCCAGCCAGCCAACACATCTGCCAGCTTTTGGGGCGGCATAATCTCTGGAATACAGCCGCGCCCAGACTGCTCGGCCGCTTCGGTGACGATGCGCTGCCAACGTTCCCACTTCTTGGGCGGCTGCGCCACCGTGCGCTCAGAAATCAGCGGCACAAAGCGAGACACGCCAATCTCAGTGCCTTTTTGCAGCACCCACTCGTAATTATCTCGCTTAAGCAGGCAAGCATACAGGGTGAGCTGGATGGTGGGTTCTGTGGTGACGGGGCGTTTTTCAAGGGCAACGGCCGTTACCCCCTTCTTATCCACCTGCACCAACTCCGCCTCCACCTCCCAGCCCGCGCCATCGACCAGCGCCACCACCCTGTCGCCCACAGCCATGCGCAAAACCTGCCGCATCTGGTGTGCCTGCTCGTCAGAAAAGGTGACTTGGTTATCGTCGATGGTGGCTACGAAAAATCTGTGCATAATTTTTAGATAGAGATAGAGTGTAGAGATAGAGGATTGCTCTTCTAACTCTATCTCTATCTCTACACGCTATCTTTTTCGATGCAAAAAACCAGTTCCCCTTCAAACAGGATTTCTGTGACCGGCCAGGGCAGGCCGTCGATGAGTTGGGCCATAAATTCACGGTAACGCGGGGTCAGGTTGCGGCCGCCGTGGGTGCTAATTTCTGGAAACGAGAGGACTAGCCACCGCACATTAAGCGCTTCGAGTAACGGCCGTCCTAAATCGCCGTAATTACGCGCAAACCGGGGCATTTCTTTGAGGAACAGGGCTACGTCTGCCTGTTCTTGCGGGAATTGCAGGGCTACATCTTGTAATTTTGCCAGTGGTTCCAGTCCTTGCAACCTAAAATAATGGTTGAGGAAATCAATGCGCGGTTCGTGGATGTCGTAGGCGTAGAACTGGGTGCTGGCAGGCAACTCCATCCAGGGAAAAGCCAGCGGATTGAGACCGCAAGCGATGTCGAGCAGGCTTTTGGGCTTGCCGGTGACAGCGAAAATTTCTTGATAGAAGGTATCAAGCAAGGGTAGCCGTTCTCGCGTGGAGAGATGCATGTAGAGCAGGTCGTGGCAGGTGGCTTTGATGGCTTCCGGATCGTTGGTGGCGAAAACGGCCGTTAACTGCGCTTTCGCCGCGTCATAATCGGGATCACCCAAATAAGGAGCCATGATGCTGTGCAACTGGGTACGCACGGACTTGAGCGCCAGTTTCGGTTTCTTGTGCCGCTTCA